>NZ_PNCT01000031.1:0-63080 GCF_005887365.1 Pseudoalteromonas sp. S3785
ATGATCTTATTGGACATAGCTTCTTCTTCTAATTGAGACTAAGAGTGATAATCGGTGTTTTTGCCCAAAGAGAAGAGAATGAGGAGTAAATGAGAAAGGTAGCCACGAGCCAGCAGAGGCTAGACTCATATTTTTAGCGATATTAGCTTGGCCTTTATTTTTTCTAAAAGCGCAGCGTCTCTAGTTCTCTTTGTGAGTAAATTACTTAAAGGTTTTTTGCACTAAGAGAAGAGAATGGGCATTAGAAGAGGGTATAAAAACTGACAGCCTAAGTGGCTTTCACATACAGCTCAATATTGTTTGGCTTTACAGCTTCTAAAAAGCTAAGTTTATTCGCTGTATCAACAAGTATTTGCTGTTGCTGCTTTTCAAGCTTTAGCTCTGCGCTTAGTAACTCTTCACGTATTTTTGTATAGTCGCTAATAGTATGCTGGTTGGCTTTTAAATACTTTCGAGTAGCACGCAGAGGCTTAAGTGCCTGTGTATCAAATTCGTCAATTGATTCTATTAACGCACTGAGTTGCTCGGTGTTAATGCTTAGCTTAAGTGAATCTAAGTACAATAAAAATAAGCACAGATTTACGTTTTTACCTTGCTGGTTTTGAAGAGTCAGCAAGGTTTGTTGTTGCCCAGGCTTTGCGTACAAAGCGCACGCAAATTGCCAAAAGTCATCGCTATTGAGCAAGTTCATCAGCAAAGGCCTGTTCTTTTTCTTCCATCTCTTCAAGCGCCATTAGGAGCGCTTCTTCGGTGTCGTTTACTTTAGGGGTAAGCGTGGCTTGCTTAGCAATTAACTCTTTTAGCTGGGCTTTATTATCGTCGTTGTAGAGTGTGTTATCACCAAGAGCGACTTCGACCTCGCTAAGCTCTGAAGAGTATTTGTCTAGTTGCTTTTCAAGCTTTTCAATTTGCTTTTTAAGCGGTTGAATGGTTTTTCTAAACTCGGCCTCTAAACGTTTTTGCTCTTTACGGTTAATGCCAGAATTCGCTTTAGGCTGGTCTGACAGCTCGCTTTTTGCGGCTTCTTTATTTGCGTTAAGTAGCCACTGGTAATAGGCGTCTAAGTCGTAACCAAACTGAGTCACCTTGCCATCATCGACTAAATAAAATTCATCAGCGGTGTTTTTGAGCATATGGCGGTCGTGCGATACGGTAACCATGGCGCCTTCAAAGCCTTGCAGTGCCATCACTAGCGCGTGGCGCATTTCTAAATCAAGGTGGTTAGTTGGCTCATCAAGCAGTAGTAAGTTAGGCTTTTGATATACTAGCATGGCAAGCACTAAGCGGGCTTTTTCACCGCCCGAAAACGGCGCCACCGGCTCAAGTGCTTTATCGCCAACAAAGGCAAAGCCACCTAAAAAGTCACGTAGCGATTGCTCTGTGGCCTGAGGGTTTAAGCGTTGAATATGAGTCACTGCACTGGCTTTTAAATCTAGCGATTCAAGTTGGTGCTGCGCAAAGTAACCAATGTTTAAACCATGGTGCTGCACCACTTTGCCAGCTTGTGGCTCAAGCTCGCCGGCCAAAAGTTTTATAAGTGTTGATTTACCCGCGCCATTACGACCTAGTAATGCAATGCGGCTACCAGGGACTAGGTTTAGCGCGATATTATTTAAAATAGTGACATCGCCATAACCTGCTTTTGCTTTATCTAGGGTCATTAGCGGGTTAGGCAGGGCTGTTGGCTCGGCAAATTCAAAGTCAAACGGTGAGTCGGCATGGGCTGGCGCTAGTTTTTCCATACGCTCAAGCGCTTTTACACGGCTTTGTGCTTGTTTAGCCTTACTGGCTTTGGCTTTAAAGCGAGTTATAAACTGCTCAAGGTGGGCAATTTGCTCTTGTTGTTTTTCAAACATAGCTTGCTGTTGTAACAAGCGCTCTGCTTTTTGGCGCTCAAACTGTGAGTAGTTACCTTTGTACACATTAATGAGCTGTTTATCGGCATGCCAAATTTGATCAACCACGGCGTCTAAAAACTCGCGGTCATGAGATATAAGTACTAGTGTACCTGTATAGGCGCGTAAAAAACGCTCAAGCCAATACACTGCGTCTAAATCGAGGTGGTTTGTTGGTTCATCGAGTAGCAGTAAATCGGCATCGCGAATAAGTGCTTGAGCTAGGTTTAAGCGCATACGCCAACCACCCGAAAAGGCGCTTACTGGGTTTTCTATTTGGTGATTAGCAAAGCCTAGGCCGTGCAGCAATTCGCCCGCTTTTGACTCTATGCTGTAGCCTTTAATATTTTCAAGCTGAATATGTACTTTGGCTTGGGTGTCACCATCGTTGGTTTGCTCAGCTTCACGCAGTGCAATACGCAGTGCGTAGTATTCTGGGTGGCCTTGCAGTACATAATCAATGGCGCTTATTTCAAGGGCGGGAGTTTCTTGTTTTACAGAGGCAATAGACCAATCTTTAGGAATACTGCAATCACCGGCATCCAACTGTAGCTCAGACTTTAATAAACTAAATAACGTAGATTTACCACAGCCATTAGCGCCTACAAGACCTACTTTGTGTTGTGGAAATAAAGTAGCCGATGCATTTTTTAATAAGGCTTTTCCGCCACGAAGTAGTTCTATTTCTGAAATTTGGATCATGAATACGTTACTTTACTGTGCCCTTGTTAAGTTGGCGCTATCATACCATAGAACGTATTGCTCTTATCAAGCGTATCAACCTAGGAAGTTATACGATAAAATATGTGCAGTTCAAACCACAGGAAAAATGTTGTGAGACAAAAGAAGCGATTTATTGCTGGTGCATCGTGCCCTGAATGTAAAGCCATGGATACCATGATGCTATACAGAGAACATGATGTTGAAAAAGTAGAGTGCGTAGAGTGCGGCCACAAAATGGCGCAGCCAGATAACGCAGTTCAGGCATCTACTCGCCAATTTGAACAAGTTATTGGTGTATTTAAACCGGGCGATTAACCCGGTTTTTATTTTAGTAATGTGGTGGAGGTGGCTCTTGCATTTGTGACATTAGCGATGGCTGCTGTGCTTCTTTAAGCTTTTCTGCTAGTAGCTCAGTTTGGCGCTTCATTTTTGCAAGCTGCTGTTGGTGTGCTTTTAGCTCGTCATTTAATATTTCTATTGTTTCGTCTTGAAAAGCAACTTTTGCCTCAAGCTCCATTAAACGATGTTCAATTGTGTTCATTTGCTTCTCGTATTGTAAAGTGCTCTGCAATTCCGCTCGAGCTCTCGGTTAATAACGACTTGCCGTTATCTATAAACGTTACATCTAGCACCACAGCCGATTTAGGCTTACTGCCTTTACGTGGTGTGACTTGCCAAGTTTGAATTTTCTCGCCGCTGGGCAGCTGCCATAAATCAACGCGCTTATTGGGCGAGCCCGTTGCTAGCAATGTGCCTTGTTCATTAAAGCGTACCGCAGTAAAAATTTTCTGACGCGCAATATACGCCAGTTTACTCACAAGATCACCTGTAGTCAGCTTCCATACATGTGCTTGCTTCATACTATCTGCGGTAAATGCGTAGCGACCCTGTGGGTCTAGAGTTACTTGGGTAACTCGCGTAGGGTGATTAAAGCGATGAATTACTTGTCCTGTGCGTGTATCCCAAAAATAGGCAACGTAATCGTTCGAGCCGCTTAGGGCATAGCGCCCGTTAGGTGATAAATCAACGGTGTTTACTTTGTCTTGGTGGCCTAAAAACTCAATGCGGCGTCCGGTTTCTAGGTTTAAAAAGACCACTACACCGTCGCTTCTGCCGTATAAAACACTGCGGCCTTGGTTGCTTATCGCAATATCGCGAATAGTGGCTTGTTGAATTTTATAATAGCCACGGTTTTCGCCGCTGTTAATATCCCACACGGCAAAGGTGGTTTTTTCTGCGGTAACGGCCACGCTATTATCAAAGGCAATAGCCACAGCATACACTAGGCTTTCTTGTGATTGTTGTTGAAACCATTGATATTTTAGCACCTGCTGTTGATTATCCCACAGGGCGACCCCATGGTGAATGGAGGAGACTAAGCTGTATTTACCATCGTTAGATACTGCCGAGGAAAACGCACCCTGTGCTGCGTGTTCAAAGCGTTGTGCAGCTTGCTGTTTTTGATCGCTACAAGCTAGGGCTAATAAACAGCTAAAAGCGATTAAAAAAGTACGAAATATCGACATATTACAGGTATTTCCTCTTAACTCTTAGTGACTGAGAGGTTAGACTAGGTCACGTTGAAGGCCTAGGGTGTTTGTCTAATCACTATAATAGGTTAGGTTTTAATTTAGTTAGTTATTAAACAAGCAGCCTATCATGTAGGCCGTTAATCTTTAACTAGTAATAATACAATAAATGACAACTGCAAAGTGTGTCGGAGATTTAAAATGAAAAAGACGATTAGATTGTCATTGATTGCAGCGTCGGTTTTAGCGCTTACAGCTTGTAATCAAGAAGCAAAACAAGAACAAGCTGAAGTTAAATTAGACACTGTAGAGCAGCAACAAGCATACGGTATTGGTGCATCAGTGGGTAACTTTTTAAATAAAGACCTAGCTGATAAATCAGAGATTGGTATTGAGCTAGACCAAGCACTGTTAATTCGTGGTTTTGAAGACGCGCTTGCTGGTAATGCAAAAATCGATGAAGAAAAAATCCGTGAAGTACTTACTGAATTAGATACTTCAGTGCGTGCAAAGCAAGAAGCTAAAGCTAAAGTTGAGTCTGAAAAAAGCAAAGAAGCAGGTAAAAAATACCTAGAAGAAAATGCTAAAAAAGAAGGCGTAACAGTCACTGAGTCAGGCTTACAGTACGAAGTACTTAGCGAAGGGGAAGGCGAAAAGCCTGAAGCAACAGATGTAGTTAAAGTACATTACAAAGGTACTTTATTAGATGGCACTGAGTTTGATAGCTCTTATGCGCGTAACGAGCCAACTACGTTCCCTCTTAACCGTGTAATTGCGGGTTGGACTGAAGGTTTACAGCTTATGTCTGTAGGGTCTAAGTATAAGTTTACTATTCCTTCTGAACTTGCTTACGGCGATCGTGACCTAGGTAAAATTCCAGCTAACTCAACGCTTGTTTTTGAAGTGGAACTACTTGAAATACAAGATGACGAAGCACCAGCGCAATAAGCAGTAACTTATAACGCAAAAAGGGACCATAACGGTCCCTTTTTTGTAGGCTATTTTATTAATCTGTGTGGTTAGAAAACAAATTATCTATTAGCTCATCTTCTAGTTCAAAACGCGCTTCTAACGTTTCGCCAAGTACCGACAAATCATTATCAAACTCTGCTAATAAGTCCTCTTTATCTACTTCTGCGTATTTATCGTTAAAATCTAAAGCAATATCTGTTGTGCTTGAAATGCGCGGGTAAATTGTATTTGCCAGCTGTTGGCTTTCAAGGCCCTTGCTCTCACAGGCTTTAGCAATGTCATCGTACACTTCAAAATGGCCGGCAGATAAGTAATCCATTAAAATTTGGCAAAATGATTGAATCTGCTCTGGCTCTGGTAAGGCGTGATCTTTTTTATCGTATGGCGAAAACCCAGCCATTTTACAATAAAGTACGATTAATTCTTGGCGCTCGTTTAACCATTTATCAATGACAGTATGGCTACCACCCCATTTTTGTTGAGCTTTCTCTACGCGCGTCAGCATTACTGTTCTCCTAAGCTGGGTCACTTTTATGGTTAAATTTAAATCTTCTTATACATCAAGATATATTTTATTTAAGTGTATATCAACAAGTAAAAGGTATGAGCTGGGGTATACGTGTATTTATTGTAGGTAATTTATTATTTTATTGCAGGCAAGAAAAAACCACCGGTTAAGGTGGCTTAATTTCTTGTTTTGGCCTGTTAATACAAGCTTTCTTATTGTTATAGAAGATTTTTGTTATTTTTATTATAAATATTTTTGTTATTGTTGTTTAAGATTTTTATTATTGTTCTTGTTAACGCGGGACAAACAATACCAAGGTTTTTGTAATGTTGCAAACATATTAACAAAAAGTTTTTATTGTTAGTTCTTTTTGATTATTTAGTGCACAAACGTGACTAAATAAGCAACAAAGTAGGGCCGGTTAGCTATAACACATGTTTTACAAGCATAGCGATAGAGAGCCGAAGAATATGATGGTACAATCTTGAACAATTTCTATAAGCCTCAGGATTATTAAGCTATGAGCGAATTAAAAAATGACCGTTATTTACGTGCACTTGCAAAACAACCCGTTGATGTAACACCGGTATGGATGATGCGCCAAGCAGGACGCTATTTACCAGAGTACCGTGCTACACGTGCACAAGCGGGCGATTTTATGAGCCTGTGCCGTAATGCTGAGCTAGCATGTGAAGTAACACTACAACCCCTTCGTCGCTACCCATTAGATGCTGCTATTTTATTTAGCGACATTTTAACGATTCCCGATGCAATGGGTTTAGGTTTGTACTTTGAAACCGGTGAAGGCCCTAAGTTCGAAAACCCTATCTCGTCACTTGCTGATGTTAAAAAAATTCCAAAGCTAGACCCAACTGACGAGCTTGGCTATGTAATGAACGCAGTAAGCACAATTCGCCGTGAGTTAAAGGGCGAAGTACCACTTATTGGTTTTTCGGGTTCACCATGGACACTAGCAACTTACATGGTTGAAGGTGGCAGCAGTAAAGTATTTGGTAAAATTAAAAAAATGGCGTTTGCAGAGCCGCAAACACTGCATTTATTACTCGATAAACTCGCTGATTCGGTTATTGATTATTTAAACGCGCAAGTAAAAGCCGGTGCTCAATCACTAATGGTATTTGACTCATGGGGCGGCGTATTAAGCCCGCGCGATTACAACGAGTTCTCACTGCAATACATGCATAAAATTGTTGATGGTTTAATTCGCGAATACGACGGTCGTAAAGTGCCGGTAACGCTATTTACCAAAAATGGTGGCCAGTGGATTGAAGCAATTGCAGCCACAGGCTGTGATGCAGTAGGTCTTGATTGGACTATTAATATTGGCGACGCTAAGCGTCGTGTAGGCGATAAAGTTGCATTGCAAGGTAATATGGACCCGTCAATGCTTCACGGTACGCCTGATCGTATCCGCCAGGAAGTAGGCACTATTTTAGAAGATTTTGGCACAGGAAATGGCCACGTATTTAACCTAGGCCACGGCATTACACCAGATGTAGACCCAGAAAACGCCGGTGTATTTATTAACGCAGTACATGAGCTAAGCGCGCAATACCACAAATAACAGCAGTGGTATTAATAGCTACTAAAAAGCCCGCTAATTAGCGGGCTTTTTGCTGTGTAGTAATTGGATTAAGTAAATAACCTATTTAATCCATTTAACGCCGCAACTCGGTAGGCTTCTGCCATAGTTGGGTAGTTAAATGTGGTATTTACAAAGTAATCAACTGTATTGCCAGCGCCTTTTTGCTCCATAATGGCTTGGCCAATGTGAACAATTTCCGAGGCACGTTCGCCAAAGCAATGCACGCCAAGTACTTCTTTGGTTTCACTGTGGAACAGTATTTTTAAACTACCAACTTCTGTGCCCGCAATTTGCGCACGAGCCAAGTGCTTAAACTGTGCACGGCCCACTTCATACGGTACCTTTGCAGCGGTTAGCTGTTGCTCTGTTTTACCTACTGAGCTCATTTCAGGAATGGTATAAATACCTGCTGGAATATCTATAATCAGCTTATCTTCGCAATTACCGCAGGCAATCGCATCGGCAGCTATACGGCCCTGATCAAACGCTGCACTAGCTAAGCTCGGATAGCCAATAACATCACCTACTGCGTAAACGTTGTCTACCTCAGTTTGGTACATTTCGTTGACTTTAAGCTGGCCTCGACCATCGGCTTTTAAGCCAATAGCTTCAAGGTTTAGTGTATCGGTATTACCTGTGCGGCCGTTAGCAAATAAAATACAGTCGGCTTTTACACGCTTGCCCGATTTTAAATGCATAACAACACAATCGTCCCGTGTTTCTACACGATCAAACTCTTCGTTATGGCGAATAACAATACCGCTATTCCAAAAGTGGTAGCTAAGCGCGTCAGAGATTTCTGCATCCATAAAGGCCAATAAGCGGTCGCGGGTATTTACTAAATCTACCTTCGCGCCTAAGCCTTTAAATATTGAAGCGTATTCACAGCCAATAACACCGGCACCATATATAAGTACGCGTTGTGGGTCGTGCTCTAGGCCTAAAATAGTGTCGCTGTCGTAAATACGTGAATGGCTAAAGTCTACCTCAGGTGGGCGATATGGGCGCGAGCCGGTAGCAATCACAATCGTTTTTGCTGTTATACGCTCTGCTGAGCCATCAAGGCGCTTAATCTCAACCGTGTGTTTATCTACAAAACTCGCATCGCCTTGGTACATATGAATACGATTACGGTCGTAAAAGCTGCTACGTAAGTTTGACTGCTTAGAAATAACAGAACTTGCATGGCTTAAAATATCAGGAAATGTTAAGCGACTAGGGCGCTCGCCAACATTAAATAATGGGTTAGCTTTGTATTCAATATACCGGCTAACCGAGTGGCGTAATGCTTTTGAAGGAATTGTCCCCCAATGTACGCAGCCACCGCCAACAGCTTGTTGGCGTTCAATTACCGCTACTTTTTTATCGTTTTTAGATAGGTTCATGGCGGTGCCTTCACCGCCAGGGCCCGTACCAATAATTATTGCGTCATATTGGTAAACTACAGGTGCTTTTTTTTGTTCTGGTTGTTTGGCCACAGCCACTCCTAATTAATTAAAAGAGGCTTTTAATAACCTCGCATTAAGTGCTAGCCATGCCTGTTTTTGATTTTCCCAGGCGGCTTCCAGCTCATGGTATTGTGTCATTAATGCTGACTGTTCACACTGCTTTGCCATGTTATTTTTTTTAGCTTCTAACACTTGTTTTTGTAGTGAACAGTAATTTTGCAGTTTTTTCAGCAGTAAATCGTACTCTTGTTGTAATAATGTAAGCTTATCTTGCGCTAAAGGCAATTTTGAAAGGCGCGTTTGCGTTTTACTCATTAGCGTTTCGGCTTTGGCTTTTTCTATGCGCTCAACTGGAGTGCGCTTTAATTTACTGGCTAAACCGAGCGCTGCTAAAGAGCGAATCATCCATTTAGTTGGATCGTAATGAAACCACTTAATGCCGTTACGGTAGTCGCTTGCAAAAATATGATGAAAGTTATGGTAACCCTCGCCATAAGTAAATAACGCTAAAAAGCCATTATCGCGCGCGGTATTTTTTTCAGTGTATGGGCGTGAACCCCAAATATGAGCCAATGAATTAATAAAAAAGGTAAAGTGTTGGCTCAATACTAAACGCAGTAAACCGGCAAGGAGTAGCATGCCCCACACATCACCTACCAATAAACCAAGTACAAGCGGTAGGCCAACATTCATCGCAATAACTAACTTTAGGTAGTGCTTATGTTGCCACATAACAATTTTGTTGCGCTGTAAATCACGGCAATTACTGTAATCGTTATAACTATCGCCCTGGTAATCACGTAGCATCCAGCCAATGTGGCTGTACCAAAAACCGTTAGTTGCGGCGTAAGGATCTTTTACTGGGTCATCTACTTGACCGTGGTGTATACGGTGATCGCTACTCCAGTGCAACGCACTGTTTTGCAAAGCAAATGCGCCACCAAGTGCAAAAATAAATTCTATCGCAGGGTGAACGTTATAGGCTTTATGCGCCCATAATCGGTGGTATCCGGCAGTAATAGATAGGCCTGCGTAAAACATACAGCCTACAAATGCAATCCAATGCGCGCTGGTAAATCCGTAACTAATGCCGTACCAAGGTACAAGGGTGACAGCCGCCAAAAAGGTTAGGCTAAAAAATAGGACGTTTGTCCAAATAATCGGTGGTTTATTCATCGTCTTTACTCTCAGCGTACAACTGTAAGCTAAAATAGTGTTTCAATCTCTTGGCGTCAAGTATTAGACTAGACAATTCGGCTAATTATCATTAAAACTTCATATAAAATTACTCAGGGAGCTGTGGATGTCGGGTGTTAGAGCACAACAGAAACAAAAAACACGACAAGCCTTAATTGAGGCGGCATTTAATCAGCTAAGTGCTGATCATAGTTTTTCTAATTTAAGCTTACGCGAAGTTGCCCGCGAAGCAGGTATTGCCCCCACCTCTTTTTATCGTCACTTTAAAGACATGAACGAGCTAGGTTTAACCATGGTCGACGAAGCCGGCTTAACCCTTCGTCAGCTTATGCGCCAAGCTCGCAGACGAATAGCCAGTGGTGGTAGCGTAATAAATACCTCGGTTGTTACCTTTATGGAGTTTATTGATAACTCAAGCAACCAATTTAGATTACTGCTGCGCGAGCGTTCTGGCACCTCAAAAGCCTTTAGAGCCGCTGTAGCACGCGAAGTAAAACACTTTATTTTAGAACTTGCGCATTATTTAGAAAGCGAAACCAAGTGTGATTCAATCCACGCTTATATTCAGGCCGAAGCCATGGTTACGCTGGTATTTAATGCCGGTGCTGAAGCACTCGACATTGAAGGTCAGCAACGTGATGAATTAATTGAGCGTGTTATTTGGCAGCTGCGTTATATCACCCGCGGTGCAGGGCATTATATTCGTGAAACAAATAATCAGGTTTAGCTTAAAAAATTAGCAATAAGTTAATCTAAGCACGCAAGTTTACTCAACACATTAATTTAAGCTAAAAAGTGCAGTTGTGTGATTTATAAAACCTTAATGTGCTATTTTTAGGTATATAAATTTCTTTAATGTGGGGTTTTTATTCCTTAGTTTGGAATATTTATGCTTGCACCCACTGCGCTGTAATGATAAAAATAGGCCTCACTGAACACACACACAAGAAACAAGATGCAAAATATTCGTTTAATTACACTAAAACTTAACCTCTTACTGCTATGGTCAGTGAGCGGGGATTAGTGTGTTTGCATCGAGTTAAGCACTAAAAACCCCGCAATTGCGGGGTTTTTTATTATCTCGCGGCTGGGATAAATTGAAATTTGGGTAATCGAGGAATGAGGGGCAGTTATGCAAGACAAAGATAAAGTATGGATTTTTGATACCACCTTACGTGATGGCGAGCAGGCACTAAAAGCAAGCCTTACTGAAGACGATAAAATTCAACTAGCGCATACTATTAGCCGCTTGAACGTGGATGTGATGGAAGTGGGTTTTCCAGTTTCGAGCCCCGCTGATTTTCGCTCGGTGCAACGTATTGCAACCGAGGTTAAAGGCCCTATTATTTGTGGTTTAGCACGTTCAGTAGCAAAAGATATTGAAGCCTGTGGTGAGGCGCTTCGCACAGCACAGCAAAGCCGTATTCATACTTTTATTGCCACAAGTCCTTTGCACCTTGAACACAAATTACGTATGAGCCTAGACGATGCAACGGCCATGGCGGTTAAATCAATTAAATTAGCGCGTAACTACACAGATGATGTTGAGTTTTCGTGTGAAGATGCAGGGCGTACGCCGCATTGGGATTTATGTAAAATTGTTGAGCAGGCAATTAATGCGGGTGCTTCAACTATTAATTTACCCGATACCGTTGGCTTTGTAACGCCAGACGAATACGCCGCAATGATCCATCATTTAATGAATAACGTCCCAAATATTGATAAAGCGCGTTTAAGTGTGCATTGCCACAACGATTTAGGTTTAGCTGTGGCTAACTCGGTAGCTGCGGTACAAGCGGGTGCTCGTCAAATTGAATGTACAATAAATGGTATTGGTGAGCGTGCGGGTAACTGTTCGTTAGAAGAAGTGGCGATGATCATGAAAATGCGCAAAGACCACTTAAACGTACACACCGATATTAAAAGCGAAGAAATTTATCGCGCATCTCGCCAAGTGGCAAAAATATGTAATATGCCGGTACAGCCAAATAAAGCCATTGTGGGCGAAAACGCCTTTGCACATAGCTCGGGCATTCACCAAGATGGCGTATTAAAAGCGCAAAATACTTATGAGATTATGTCGCCAGAAAGCGTCGGTGTGCCAAATAACCAATTAAATATGACTTCGCGTTCGGGTCGTCATGTTATTGAGCATCGCTTAGAAGAGTTAGGTTACCAAAAAGCTGATTACGACATGGACAGCTTATACGAGAGCTTTTTAGCGTTAGCTGATCAAAAAGGTACCGTATACGATTACGACCTTGAAGCCATGATTTACTTTAATCAAATTAACGACAAAGACGAAAAATACCAGTTAGAGTTTGTAAACTCAGCGTCTAACTCACAGTCGGTAGCCAGCTCTACTATTGGAATGTTAATTGATGGCGAAGCAAAACAAGAAGCAGCCACAGGTAATGGCCCTGTTGAAGCCTCATTTGCGGCTATTGAGCGCTTAACAGGTATGAGCGTTGAAATGATTGAATACAACTTAGAAGCCACTGGCCAAGGCGCTAGCTCGCTTGGTCAAGTAAACATTATTGCTAAATATGATGGCCGCCCTTATCACGGTGCGGGTATTGCTGCGGATGTGGTAGAGGCATCGGTACGCGCCATGATCCGTGTTTACAACTTAATTTATCGTGCACAAAAAGTGTCTGATTTAAAACAACAAAGGAAAGCAGGATGAGTAAAACAAACTACAGCGTTGCCGTATTAGCAGGCGACGGTATTGGCCCAGAAGTAATGGCAGCAGCAGAGCAAGTGCTTGATGCTGTAAGCAATAAGTTTGGTTTTACCCTGAACCGTCAGCATCATGCCATTGGTGGCGCAGCTATTGACGAATTTGGTGAAGCATTACCACCAAAAACGCTAAGCGCGTGTGAAAACGCCGATGCCATTTTATTTGGCTCAGTAGGTGGCCCAAAATGGGAAAACCTACCCCCTAACGAGCAACCTGAGCGTGCATCGCTTTTACCACTTCGTAAGCACTTTGGTTTGTTTTGTAACTTACGCCCAGCACAACTTTTACCAGCACTTAGCGCTGCATCGCCATTACGTGCAGATATTAGCGAAAAAGGCTTTGATATTTTGTGTGTGCGCGAGCTTACAGGCGGCATTTACTTTGGTGAAAAAGGCCGAAGTGGTCAAGGCGCTGAGGAAGCAGCATTTGATACACAAACTTACTCACGTAAAGAAATTGAACGCATTGCCCGCTTTGCCTTTGAAGCGGCAAAATTACGTAGTAACCACGTAACCTCGGTTGATAAAGCAAACGTGCTTGCATCAAGCGTATTATGGCGTGAAGTCGTTACCGAAGTAAGCAAAGACTACCCAGAAGTAAGCCTAGACTACATTTATGTAGATAACGCAGCTATGCAGCTAGTTAAACAGCCTAGCCAGTTTGACGTGTTACTTTGCGATAACTTATTTGGTGATATTTTGTCAGATGAGTGTGCAATGATCACAGGCTCAATGGGCTTATTACCTTCGGCCAGCTTAAATCAATCGGGCTTTGGTTTGTACGAGCCTGCTGGTGGTTCCGCTCCTGATATTGCAGGCAAAGGTGTTGCAAACCCTATTGCGCAAATTTTAAGTGCCGCACTTATGCTACGTTACTCATTAGGGCAAGACGAAGCAGCACGCACCATTGAAAAAGCCGTAGCCGAAGCCGTTGAAGCAGGCGTTGGCACGCCAGATATCTACCCACACGGTGGATACAGCACAAGCGATGTGGCAGCCGCCATCGTTTCACGTATTTAATTATTAAAGGCGCAGCACCGTTATGCTGCGACTTAACAAAGTAGGGAATTAGCAAGTGGCCCAAACGTTATACGACAAAATTTGGCAAGCACATACCGTTGCCAGCATAAACGAGCAAACTGATTTACTTTATATTGATCGTCATTTAGTGCATGAGGTGACATCACCGCAGGCCTTTGCAGGCCTACGTGAAAAAAACCGTAAAGTACGTTGCCCAGAAAAAACCTTTGCAACGATGGATCATAACGTATCGACTAAAAGCCGATCACTTGATGCCGCAAGCGAAGTATCTAAAAACCAGTTAATGGCGCTAGATGCAAACTGTAAAGAGTTTGGCATTGTACTTTACGATCTAAATTCAATTAACCAAGGCATAGTGCATGTAATGGGGCCTGAACAAGGTATTACCTTGCCTGGCACTACCATTGTATGTGGTGATAGCCATACTTCTACGCATGGCGCGTTTGGCGCACTAGCGCACGGTATTGGTACGTCTGAGGTTGAGCACGTATTAGCAACGCAAACGCTTCAGCAAAAAAAGGCAAAATCGTTAAAAATTCAAATTAACGGTATGCTTCGCCCAACTGTCACCTCTAAAGATTTAATTATGGCGGTTATTGGTAAATTAGGTACTGCTGGTGGTACAGGCTATGTTGCTGAATTTTGTGGTGAAGGCATTGAAGCACTTTCAATGGAAGCCCGTATGACGCTATGTAACATGAGTATTGAAATGGGTGCAAAAGCAGGTTTAATAGCACCAGATCAAATTACCTATGATTACTTAAAAGGTCGCCCATTTGCGCCAAAAGGTGCTGACTTTGATGCCGCAGTTGAATATTGGGAAACTTTAAAAACAGATGAAGGCGCTGAGTTTGACTTAAGTGTTGAGCTTGAAGCCGACGACATTCAGCCACAAATTACGTGGGGCACCAGCCCAGAGCAAGTAATTGGCGTTGATGAATGCATACCCGACCCTGATCAAGAACCTGATTTAATTAAAGCTGATGCTATACGCAGTGCTCTTAAATACATGGACTTAAAAGCGGGCGATAAATTATCAAGCGCAAAAGTAGATACGGTCTTTATTGGTTCGTGTACTAATAGCCGTATTGAAGATTTACGTGCCGCGGCAAAAATTGTTGAAGGCAAACAGGTAGTGGCTGGCATAGAAGCGTTAATTGTACCGGGTTCTGGCCTTGTTAAAAAGCAAGCAGAAGACGAAGGCTTAGCCGATATTTTTAAAGCGGCAGGTTTTGAGTGGCGCGAACCGGGCTGTTCAATGTGTTTAGCAATGAACGACGACCGATTAGAAGCGGGAAAACGCTGTGCATCTACGTCTAACCGTAACTTTGAAGGCCGCCAAGGCCGTGGCGGGCGTACGCACTTAGTAAGCCCTGCAATGGCAGCAGCTGCTGCAATACATGGTCACTTTGTTGATATAAGAGGAGAAGCCTAATGAGCGTATTTTTTAGTGGCTTAATGGCCCCACTTGATAAAAACAATGTAGATACTGACCAAATTATTCCAAAGCAGTTTTTAACATCAACTAGCCGTGATGGCTTTGATGCAGCACTGTTTTACGATTGGCGTTACCTAGAAAACGGCGAGCCAAACCCTGATTTTATTTTAAACCGCCCATGCTACCAAGGCGCGCAAATATTATTAACGCGCGACAACTTTGGGTGTGGCTCATCACGCGAGCATGCGCCGTGGGCACTTAAGCAATATGGTTTTGAAGTAATTTTAGCAGAAAGCTTTGCCGATATTTTCTTTAATAACTGTGGCAACAACCAAATGTTAGCCATTGCGCTACCGGCGGATACGCTTGAGCAATTGTTTGTACTTAGTGAGCAACACGACGATATAAACATTCAAATCGATCTTGAAAACCAAACACTCACAAGCGATAAATTTGCGCCAATTAGTTTTGATATTCGTAAAGACGTAAAAGAGCGTTTATTAAGTGGCTTAGACTTTATTGGTGTGACCGAAACGCTAAACCCACAAATTGATACGTTTGAAAAACAACTTGCTGCTGAGCGCCCTTGGCAGTAACGAAAAGCAATTAATTACATATGAAAACAAAGCGCGGCTGAGTATATAAGCCGCGCTTTTTTATGTTTAACTCTTCTAATTATTAGTGTCTAAAATCTGCCATTAGCGCAGGTATGCCTGGCAGCATACCAACAATAGCCATTACTGTGGTTAAAACCACAAACATAATGAGCGGAATAACCCAGCGGCTCATTTTAGTTAAATTAGCACTGCGCTCTTTACAGCCAATTAAGCCTAAGTTATCAAGCAGCATAGTTAGTGACCAACCAAACGCAGGGTTAACCAAGCTTGACGCAAACACAACAATAGCGGCCGATTGCGTTGTTTTACCTTCGCGTGTCATTTCCATACCTGCCTCAAGCAGCGGAATAAACACACCAACAATAAGCGCAACACACAGCACAGGTTGCCAAATGGCTAAATCCATTGGGTAACCCCATAAACCCGCAATAATACAAAATACGGCTGTTAAAATGGCGCCAGCCGGTATAGGGCGTTTAGCAATAGCGGCAGGGACAATGTAGGTTCCCCACGATGAGGTAAAGTTAGCGCCACCAGCAAGTGAACCAAAGGTTTGCCTAACCGATGCACTTAGCATGGTGTCGTCTATGTTCATTTGTACTTTTTCAGTACGTTGCGGGTAACTAATTTTTTGAAAAACTTGATGTCCTAAAAAATCCGGCGACCACATAGCTACAGCCAGTACCGCAAACGGCAGCACAACCACAAAGCTTTCAAGTGTTGGTAGGCCAAGCATCCAACCCGTGTTTTCGCCCCACCAATAAGCTGGGTTCATATTAGGTAAGCCCGGCGCGGTATTAAATTCAAACGGCGCACCGAGTGCAAAGGCAACTCCACCGCCAATAAGGCAGCTAAGCGGCACAGCTAGCCAGCGCTTTTTAAAATGCTCAAGTAACGCATACAATAAAATGGTTGCCAAAATAACAATAAATGCAATGTGCGCCATATCAATGGCCTCAGCCCATGCAAACAGCTTTTTAACTTGCGAAATAGTACCAATAAAGCCCAAGTATATAAGTAAGCCCCCGCATACCCCTTTACTGGTTAAGCGTGCGAGCAAACTTCCTCCTTTGGTTATTGCTAAAATAAAGCCAAAGGCACCAATGAGTAAGCCAAATGCCATAGGATGGCCGCCAGCGGCAACAACGATGGGGATTAACGGAATAAGTGGGCCGTGAGTACCGGCTAAGTTAGCCGTGGGTAAAATAAAGCCCGAAAACAAAATAATAAAAATAGAAACAATCAGTAATTCATAGCGTACATTTTCTAACACAAACGCATCGCTTAAACCCAGTGGCGCTGCAAAAGTAGCGGCAATAGCCCCCACCATAACCACTTTACCAATGGTGCCGGCCATGGCTGGAATTGTGTCTTCAAATTCAAAACGGTAGTCTTTAAATGGTAAATTAGGCCGCCAGCGCTTAGGCTGCATAATTTGTAATTCATGTTCGAGATACTCGTCGCGAGTATTAAACTCTGAGCTGGGTTTATGGTTGTTTTGATAGCTGTTGGTATTGTCGTGCAATGTATCTTTGTGATCCGAATTGTGACCCTTTGGGGTTACTGACATAGTCCCTCCTGTTACTCGTTGCTTATTTATTAATACGGCTTTTGTTAAAGCAAATGAATAGTGAAGGAGCAGGGTAGATCAGCTTTTACTCAGGAATGTATAGGCAAAAGGTCGTGTATGGCGTTATTTAACGCTAAACCTGCAAGTTGAATTTCTCAGCAAGAAAATGAACTTAACTTTATTTTATTTTAAATCAAGTGCTTATATTTTTTATGCTTGTTCTAATTAGATGAAGCATTATAAAAGTAGGGCTGTTATCCTTTAGTCTAAGTAGTGGTCTGTGTATTTTAATTGAACTGATATAGCGCATCTGCTACGTTCAATGGTTACTCAAATAATAAGAAATATAATGCAAATTCAATCCCCTAAATCAATTGGTATTTTACTCGGTACGCTTTACGGCATATTTATGCGGCTGTTTGTAGATCTACTTGATACATACAATTTAAGCAGCCTTGTGTCTATTTCCTTTATGTTTTTAGTGCCCGTTGCAATTGGCTATATTCGTATTCATTTTGAATTTAAAAGCTCAAAAACATTAACTAAAAGGCAAATGGTGACAATTGCTTGGCAGCCAATTTTTGTTTTTTTACTTGTAAGTGTTATTACGTTACTTGAAGGTAGCATTTGCGTGGCAATGGCATTACCTGCTTTTATGCTCTTTGCAAGTATGGGCGGTTTACTGGCAGGCTTTATTAAACACCGTAAAACAAAAAATGCTAACCGCTCTTTACTTTCAATTGCTTTGCTTCCTGTATTGCTCTCACCTATTGAGGTGAATTATTTACACTTATCAAAAACATATGAAGTCACCAACTCTATAGTTATTGAAGCGCCTATAAATCGTGTATGGCAGCAGCTTGCAAATGTAAGCAAGATAGAGCCACAAGAATTACCATTTTCACTCACTCAATTAATAGGTGTACCTAAACCTTTAGAGGCAAATATGAATGCTACGGGTGTTGGGGCTGTTAGAACCAGTAAATGGCAAAAAGGGGTTATATTTAAGGAAGTGATTACGGATTGGCAGCCAAATAAACAGATGCTTTATAGATTTGAGATAGACCCTGATGCCATTCCCGATGACGCACTCGATAAACACGTAAAGCTAGGCGGCGAATACTTCTCACCTCTTTACGGTGGGTATGCGTTAAGTGAAGATAAAAGCGGCAATACCATTTTAACTTTAAAAACAACCGTGCAAGATAATACAAATTTTGGTGTTTATTCGCGAATATGGGGTGAGGTAATTTTTCAAGACTTCCATCATTCACTTTTAACATTAATGAAAAACAGAGCAGAAAAGCCACTCACCGCAGCTATTTCCCATTATTAGCTTAAACCGCTATGGTATTAAAAAACTATTATAAGAGTACTTTATGAAATTATTAACGGCAGCAACCTTATTACTTGCCTCATCAGCAGCTTTTGCGCGCCCAGCGCCTTTGGTGTCTATACCTACACATGATGCGTTTTTTAATAATATTGCAGCGCATTGTGGTAAAGCGTTTGAGGGCAAAGTAAGCGTAGATAACGCAAAAGGCCCGAGCTCATTTGAAAATAAAAAATTAATTATGCATGTACGTAAATGTACAGATAGCGAGCTGCAAGTACCATTTCATGTGGGAGATGATGCATCACGTACGTGGATCATTACTAAAACGGGTAGTGGTTTGAGCTTAAAGCACGATCATCGCCATAAAGATGGTAGCGACGATGCTTCAACTATGTATGGCGGTCACACACTTGATGCGGGTTTTGCACAAATGCAGTCGTTCCCAGCCGATCAATACTCTAAAGAGTTATTTGTAGCACAAGGTATTGCACAGTCGGCAGGTAATACATGGCAAATGTATATTTATCCTGAGGTGTTTACTTATAGGCTAATTCGCCAAGGGCGCGAGTTTAAGGTGGATTTTGATTTAACTAAACCAATTACTCCACCCGCTGCGCCGTGGGGCTACGAAAAATAAACTATTTTTCTTTTTTCTCGGGGGCGTCACATTGTAGTAAAACGTTTAATGGTGGTTGATAAGCGCGTGGTTTAGTAGGAAAACGTTCGTACTCTTGCACGCCTTCAAGCACTTTTAACATAAAGGTTCTGCCGCGGCATAGTCTGTCTGCGTGACGCAGTAAAAACATACTTTGATTAGCAAAGTGTTTGTAATCGTCTGATTGTATTTCTATTTTGTAGTTGTCTTCACCAATTTTGGTTTGGTAGTAATGCACTTTGTTATCAAAGTCGTATGACTTTTCTTTTTCGCCCACTTCTGCAAAGGCGCTCCCTATACCAGAAAAGGCTAGCAATGCAGCGCCAGCAATTAAATGCGGTGTGTATAAGCCTTTCATAAAAATGTATCCTTTAATTTGCGAACTTAATACCCATTAATAAAATATTAAGCACGATGTATTTAAGTTAAGTCTAACACCCAAAAAGAGAATATGTGATGTTCAAACAAATAAAACAACTGTTTGCCGCTTTTGACGAGCAACAGCCAAGCATAGAGCAGCATGATTTAAAAACAGCGGTTGCTGCGCTGCTTATTGAAGTAATGCGTGCTGATTCTAAGCTTGACCATAATGAACAACACACCCTGACTGTAACCTTAAAAAAATACTTTAATTTAACAGATTCAGAAGTTGAGGAGCTGACCACGAATGCCGCAGGCAGCTTAGATGGGGCAATTGATTACTTTCAATTTTCTAAGCAGATTAACGATCACTGCAGTGCGGCGCAGCGCATTGAAATTATTGAGCTATTATGGCGATTGGCGTATGCCGATGGGGAGATAGATCCCCAAGAAGAGTATGTAATACGCAAAGTGGCTGGGCTTTTATATGTAGCGCACACTGATTTTATCGCTGCTAAATTAGCAGCGACACAATCGTAAAAATTAGCTTAATTTACTAGCAACAGAAACGAGCTGTTGCGTTAATACGCTAACTTTTTCAGCAGTGGCTGGATCAGTGATTTTTCCATCTTCGTCAAATACAGTAAATGCCGAAGGCACAGCAAGCTGATCGGCAAGTACTAATGAGCCAATACCACTTAAAATATCGCGTACATGGTTTAGGCCGCGCAAGCCACCAAGCCCACCAGGTGATGTAGCAAATAATGCCACTACTTTGTTGCGAAATGCAGGCAGAGCGCCTTGCTCAGTACGTGACGCCCAATCAATTGCATTTTTAAGTGCAGCAGTAATGGAGCCGTTATACTCTGGGCTTGCCAGTAAAATACCATCAGCAGCGCGTAACTTGTCTTTTAAACGTTGTGCGTTGGCTGGGGTACCTTGCCCTTCAATGTCTTCGCTAAATAACGGCAAATTTAAATCGGCGAGTTTAATTACTTCTACTTCGGCACCTGTTTGCAGAGCAAAACGTGCTGCTTCGTTAATGAGTTTTTGGTTAAAGCTATCTTTGCGCAGACTACCCGCGAGCGCGATAATTTTTGGTGCTGACATAATTGAGACCTTTTATTTGCTGGATGTGACACTAATGTAGCAAACTTTAACTTGTAGAAAACCCGAATAAACGCAACACTTGTGTGCGTATATGCACATAAGTAGAAGGCGGGTAGCATGGTAATAAAGTTTGATGATTGGCAAGACATAAAAGTTGCCTTTGAGGTGGCAAGGCTTGGTACGCTTACAGCTGCTGCAGAGGTTTTAAATGTGCACCACAGTACAGTTCTGAGGCGTATTAATAACCTTGAAAAAAACTTAGATACGCGTTTATTTCATCGCCATGCTCGGGGTTATAAGGTAACTGAAATTGGCGCTAAATTATTTACTACAGCGCAAACTATAGATTCATCACTTGAGCAATTACATAACGATATTGCCGCTGCCGACAGTATGTTACGCGGAAGTTTATTACTTACCACGGTAAGTGGGTTTATGGATGTGCTGGGCGATGTGTGCGAAAAGTTTCAGGCTTTACACCCTCAGGTGCAGCTTGAAGTTATTTTAGAACAAAAGCGGTTAAGGCTAGATCATGGCCAAGCACATATTGCAGTGCGCGCAGGGCCAAGGCCAGATGAGGGGGATTATATCGCTCAGCATTTAACTAAGCTTACATCGAGCCTTTACGCCAACAAACGCTATATAAACAAGTATGGTATGCCTAAAACATTAAATGACTTACAGCATCATAACTTTGTATCGGGTGTGGCGGGTTTTAATGCACGTGTTCCTTATTTTGAGTGGGCTGATAAGCACATTCCGGCGCAGCAAATAAAGTTACGGGTTTCAGAAACCTCCGAAGCAACACGGGCCATAATTAAAGGCTTAGGTATAGGCGGTTTACAGCACGGGGTAGCAGCCCAATATACTGATTTAGTACCTATTTTACATAGTGAACTGAGTTGGCAAACTGATGTATGGCTTGTAACACACCATTTAGTGCATCGCACTGCAAAAGTACAAGCATTTGCAAGCTTATTAAAAGCGCACTTTAATAAATCCCAGACCCTTAAATAACCTGAGTTCTGGATAATAAATCTATCTCAAGCAGCTATTTTTAGCGCTAACTGCGTTGAATTTACTTGCAATAGGCCAGCTATTGACGCGTAAATTCGCCTTGTTTTCACCAAAAATTTCTAGCTAGAGAGAAACAAGCTTAAATATCGTTATTATTTATAGCGTTTTTAAATCTCTTAACCAGAATTCAGGTTAAATGGTTTTTTTAACCTTAATACCTAAACGTTTAGCAAGGCGTACAAGGTTGGCTCTGTCGAGCTCAAGCATGCGTGCAGTGGCTGCCCAGTTATAATTATGCAGCTTTAGTTGTTCGGTTATAATTTTAAACTGTAAAGATTCAACGGCCTGCTTTAATGGCTGATTGAAGGCAGAGTTAACGGTGCTTTGCGTGCTAACCTGCTCTGTATTACTTAGCTGTGGGGTTAAATCGCAGTGCTTGCTAGTAATCGTAACTATAGGGTTTTGCCATTGGCTTTGCTTAGCTTTTAATGCGCTGCGGCTAATAACATGTTCAAGCTCGCGTACATTACCAGGCCAACTGTATTGGTTGAGCAATACTTGCGCTTCAGTGCTTAGCTTTAATTGTTTAATACCTAATTTACGGGCTGTTTGCTCAATAAAATAACCCGCGAGTAGGGTTATGTCGTGCTCACGTTTATTAAGTGGCGGCACGGTAATAGGATAAACACTTAGCCGGTGGTATAAGTCGGCTCTAAAGCGGCCTTGTGCTACCTCATGCTTTAAATCACGATTAGTGGCAGCCACTACTCGAACATCTACGTATTTTGGTGTGTCTTCACCAACGGTTTGAATTTCACCACTTTGCAGTACACGTAATAATTTGCTTTGCATAGCCAATGGCAGCTCGCCAATTTCGTCTAAAAATAATGTGCCGCCATCAGCTAGCTGAAACTTACCTTGGCGGGCATTTTGTGCGCCAGTAAATGAGCCTTTGGCGTGGCCAAAAAACTCACTCTCTGCAAGGTTTTCGGGAAGTGATGCACAGTTTAAATGAATGAGTGGCTGATCTTTACGGGCAGAATTTAAGTGAATATTGCGCGCTACTAGCTCTTTTCCTACGCCCGTTTCTCCTAACACCAGCACACTAAAGTTAGAGGCCGCAACCAGTTTTATTTCGTTTTTAAGCGTTTGCATTACTGGGCTTTGGCCAATTATTTCACCGCCATCGCGAGTAAGCGCGTCACGCGTTAACTCTTGCACAAGTGCACTTGAGTGCTGCGCATGGTGTTTGTAATGGGCAAGCTCTAGAGCCGTTTTAAAATGTGCACTACACAGTGTTTGTAAGGTGCTTAGTGTATCTGTGCTGATACTGCTAAAGGCATGTGCGTTAAGGCTATCAAACGTGAGTATGCCAAGTAGTGCATTTTTATCGTAAAGGGGTAAGCCTAAACAAGCATGCACAGGTATATCGCCCGTTTTAGCCAGCAGTAGGCCGTCGTATGGGTCGGGCAGGGGGCAGTCGTATGCAAACTGTAATGCGTGGCTTGCGCTACAAATGGCCGCTAATCGTGGGTGCTCTGCTATTTTAAAGCGTCTGCCAAGGCTGTCGGGCATCAGACCTTTAATGGCTAAGGGCTTAAGTTGCTCGCCCTGCATGACAAGTAATGCACTGGCATCGCTAGGTATTACACGTTCAACCGTTGCCAATAATTGATCAAAGCTGTGCTCGTGCAGGGTGCTTTGGGCAAGCTCTAAAGCCACTTGGGTAAGGTTGAATTGTTGGTTCATGTCAAAATGACCTATTCGTGTTTTATGAATTAAATTGGAGTGTGTCATAAAGACTCAAATTGTAAAGTGTTTTTATTTAAAGCACTGAATAGTAAAGCTTTATTATGTTGGCACAGTATGTGTAGTAGCTAAGTAACGTTAATAGTTACGGGGTCGTTATGAACACACTTACAATAAATAATGTAAGCAACAATATTGAGTTAGGCTCATTTTTTGAATCGCTTTTATTTACTGCTAATGCCGTACTAGGGCTTAGCGCTGTTTGTATGGTTGTGAGCATTTTAATTAGCTACCCATATGCAGAGTACTTTTCGATGCAGGTACAAATATCAGCGCATATTGGCACTATTGTAGTGGCAGCTATTTTAAAAGTTAGTTATGTACTGCGTTGTGTTGCCCAGCATGGTTTAGGGCAGGAAGTACGCTAATGCGACCAATAAACTTAACAGAGCCAGTGCCGGCACGCATAGCTATTTATCAAGTTACTAAATGGCCGTTATGGATGCTTGCATTTAGACCTTACTTTTTAGCAGGCGGTTTGCTGGCATTTTTATCAATAGGTTATTGGTTACTTATTTTAACAGGCCATGCTAATTGGCATTTAACAATACCAGCCACACTTTGGCACGCGCACGAAATGCTATTTGGCTTTGCTGGCGTAGTAGCTGTAGGCTTTTTACTTACGGCGGCACAAACGTGGACGGGCGTTGAAAGCATAAGTGGTAAAGCACTTATGCTACTTACTTTAATATGGGTAAGTGCGCGTTTAGCGTTTTTTATAGAGATGCCAAATTTTGCTAACGCTAATTTATGGCTTGTCATTTTGCTACAGCTAGCATGGTGGGTAGGTGCAATTACGGCACTGGCTAATATGCTATTTACAGCACGCAGTAAAAATAACTATCAGTTTTTAGCTATTTTAAGCGTGTTGTGCGTCCTCAATACACTTTATTTACTCCTTGTTTTAAATAACAACATGCAGCTTGCATTGGCTGTGGTTGACACTGCGGTACTCGTTATTAGCTTACTGGTCGGCATTGTTGCAGGAAGGGTGCTTCCCTTTTTTACTGCTAGGGGCTTAGCATTTAGTGAGCAAATACGCACTCCTAAAATTGATAAAGCACTGCTGTATTTATCAATACTGGCAATAACTTTATTTTTTATCAGCAAGTTATTTTTAAGCTCAATTAGCCCCGCATTCATTGTTGCGATAGTGGCTGCGCTTCACTTAATTCGTGCAAAGCTTTGGTGGCATGCAAACGTGCTAAAAGTGCCTTTATTATGGTCTTTGCATTTTTCTTATCTTGCTTTAGGTGTTGGCCTATTGCTAATTGCACTGAGCTTTTACACAAGCGTAATCCCCTTCAAAGACGCGCTCCACCTTATCAATATTGGCACAATAGGGATGATGATTTTATCTATGATGACCCGTGTATCGCTTGGTCATACAGGGCGCACGCTTAATACTCCTAAATATATATCTGTTGCTTTTTTGCTAGTGCTGGTAGCAGCGATTACGCGCTCAATACTCCCCTTAATTATTTGGCCACACTTTGCTTGGCAAATAAGTGCCTTGCTGTGGTTAGTGGCTTTTTTATTATTTTTAATTTACTGCACACCTATATTAACGCGGCGTCGTGTTGATGGGCGTCGTGGTTAGCTTACCTACAGGACTATTTTATGTTATCTGATAAAACCATTGAAATCGTTAAAAGCACTGTTCCGCTGTTAGCACAGGCTGGCACGGTTGTGACCGATCATTTTTATAAGCGACTATTTAGCCATAACCCAGAGCTTAAAAATATTTTTAATATGACCAACCAGGACACCGGCCGCCAGCAATTTGCTTTGTTTAACGCCTTAGCGGCATACGCCCAAAATATTGATAACTTAGCGGTGTTAAAAGAGGCATTAGCGCGCATTAACCATAAACACACCAGTTTAAATATTTTACCAGAGCACTACCCCATTGTTGGTGCTCATTTAATTGGCACTTTAAAAGAGCTAATACCAGAGCAGTTTACGCCAGATGTAGAATACGCATGGCGTGAAGCTTACGCACTGCTTGCTGATATTTGTATTACCGAAGAAGCGGCTTTGTATGAGCATAGTAAAAACACACTGGGTGGTTGGGCGGATACTCGTCAATTTGAAATAACCAATAAGCAGATTGAATCTGAGCTAGTAACAAGCTTTACACTTACGCCGGTCGATGGCGAGGCCGTTATTACCCATAAACCTGGCCAATATTTAGGTATTAAAGTTAAGCCAGAGGGCGCTGAATATGAAGAAATTCGCCAGTATTCTATTTCGCAAAAAAGTAACGGTAAAAACTACCGTATTAGCGTTAAAAAAGAACTACAGCCAAAGCCTGGTGTGGTGTCTAATTATTTACACTCACTATCACAAGGTGACATAGTTGAATTATACCCGCCTGCAGGAGATTTCTTTTTACGTAATAACACAAACCCAGCAGTACTTATTTCAGCAGGTGTTGGGCAAACGCCAATGCTTGCGATGCTCGAAACGTTATTAAGCGATAACCCTAAGCAAAATATTATGTATTTACATGCATGCGAAAATACCCAGCAGCACGCGTTTGCACGCTATTTAAATGAATTAAGTACGGTTTATAACTGTTTACAAGCTGTGACATGGCTTAATCAAGGCAGTGATGGGGCTGATTTTACAGGGTTGATGGACTTAACGGTCATACAAACACAGCTACCCCTTACAAATGGTGATTTTTACTTATGTGGCCCCGCTGGTTTTATGGCGTTTGTGAAAAGCCAGTTATTGGCACTAGGCGTTAAAAACGAGCATATTCATTACGAAGTGTTTGGTCCGCATCAAGACTTATAAACCAAGTGAAAAATGATAAAGGCGCACAGTATTAATGCTGTGTGCCTTTTTAATAGTATTTTATTGCGCTTTACAACTTACGTTTTTAAGCTCAATAGTAAGATCTTTTTTAGGATAATAAAGCACGCACTGCTCGGCAATTATTTGTAAAACAAACTTTTCAGACTTTATATTATGCGCGCCCATTATGGGCATACCATTTGAGTCTTTACTATTTCCATGGCTTAGTAACAGCTCGCTGCGTTTAGTAAAAACGGTGTCGGCCAGTGTAACTAGTGTGCCGCCTTTCGCTTGTATAATCGCTTGCTGGAGCGTGGCTATAACGCCTGGGTTTACCTCGGTAAGTAGTGCAGGCTTGGCAGTGGCAGTATTCATACTGTTACAGCCTCCAATAAATAATAAGGTTAATATTGCCAGTAGTTTAGCCATTACTTATCCTTATTTAACGTAGGCCATGTTAAATCCATATTGCCACGGTTAAAGTCATTAGGTCCGTTTAGAGGTAATAGTTGCTTGCTATCGCCAGCCGCGCTTTGTATTTGCGTTTTGATACTCGCAGAGGCGGTGCTAACAGGGCACGTGCCGTTATTATCTATATGGTAAAGCGCAGTAGAGAGTAACCCTTCGTTTGGATCGCCTAATTGATTGTCGAAGTCATCACTCACTACACAACCTTTCACATCCGCATCAAACTGCGGTGTTGGCGTAGGCGTAAACCCTGCTGCATATTCACCAAACCCTTTACTGTTGATACCGCTAAATTGAATGGTGTAATAAGTGGTGCCACAGTTATGTGTTGGAGTAAAACCGTATGGTTTACCGCAGGTCGTGTCGCCAATGAGTATTACCTCGGCGTCAATGCCTTTTAGACCATTAATAAAGGCTTCTGATGCCGAGCAGGTGCCTGATGTGCTAAGCACATACACTTTAGATAAGTTTAAGTCGGGTAGGTTATCACCGGTGCTAAAAAAGGTTGAGTAATCAATTTCTTCATCTATAAACGGAAAAGGCGACTCTACAGGCTGCTTGTCGTTTCGCTGAGTTTGGTAATAAATACGGTTTTGGATATTAGCACTGCCGGCTACCATGTAGGCAAGCTGCGAAGAAAGCGCTAATAAACCGCCTCCGTTGTATCTAAAATCAATAACAAGTTCTTCTACGTTATCGGTTTTAAATTTATTAACCGCCGCAATTAAGCCTTCTTGAGCAATACTTATATGACTATTAAACTGCATGTATCCTACGCTAGTGCCATTTTCGGTGGTAATGGTTTTTACGTTTTGTACAGGCGTTTGTTCTATGTTGCCAGCCGTTACGTTAAAGGTTTTTTCAGCGCCATCGTTACTGCGCACAACGATGGTGTGCGAGTCGCCATTAGTGGGGCTAAATAAGCCTTCGTTTAGGGTATCTACGCCTGCTTGTGTGCTGGTATTAATGCTT
Source organism: Pseudoalteromonas sp. S3785 (assembly GCF_005887365.1). Taxonomy (NCBI): domain Bacteria; kingdom Pseudomonadati; phylum Pseudomonadota; class Gammaproteobacteria; order Alteromonadales; family Pseudoalteromonadaceae; genus Pseudoalteromonas; species Pseudoalteromonas sp. S3785. The sequence continues at coordinate 27,813 of NZ_PNCT01000031.1, forward strand.
ACGCCATCAACTTCGAGCACCGTATCGCCACGTTGAAAACCAATTTGGCTTGCTGGTGAGTCATCTTCTAGGTAGGCAACACGCAAAATTCTATCAGCTGGGTCGCCTATAAATGCCCAGTTTATGCCATAGCCTGAGGTTACACCTGATTGTGCTTCTTGAAAGTAGTCCTCGGAGGGCTCTGAAAAATGAAAGTTATCTTTTTTATCACCAGAGTCGGTTAGTTCTTCGGTTTTTAGTTGGGCAAAATAACTGGCCACTGCAGCAAAGTTTTCAGGGTCGTTATCGGCTATTTCATCATACCAAAGGTAGGTTTCATTGCTCCACGAGCGAAGCCAAAGCTTTTCGTAAAGTGCTGAACCGGCTTGGTCTGGGTAAGGCTCATTATTATTAAACGGATCGTTACCTGTGCGTGGGTTTTCGCAAAAATTTTTTAATTCATCCGATGGCTCAAATACACCTGCCGTCCATGTGGGGGCTGTACTTGCAGGAGGTGTGATGACTGGAGCGGGCGTTTCATTCATGCTGCTACCACCGCCACAGCCAGCAAGTGTTAGGCCTGAAAGTGCAGCGATAATAGCGAGTGATGCTTTATTATTTTTAAACATACAAAGGTACTTTTTGTAAATAAGTTGTTTAAAATACTACAACACCCGCTTATATATTCAACGTATTTGGCCCTGATTTATGTAAATGAGTGTACAAACTAGGCTTTTTTAGAGCTTGCTTGCGCTACTTTTATTAGCAAACACTTGCCTTTGCCACGCATCAAATAGCTTTTGTTGTTTGGCTGATATTTTTAAGCCATATGTTTTTTGCATATAAGCGTAGGTGTCGGCAATGCGTTTGCGGGCATAAAATGGCGGCTCTACTACGCGTTGTTTAAAGTTAACCTTTACCTGGCAGCGGCCATATTGAGTGGCATTTTCGCTCAGCATTCCAAAGCGGTAGTTAGAGCGATCGGCGTTAATTTCGCCAATAGCGGGGGCTAAGTTGTTTATGTCGGCTTCCATTTTTCTAAATTTGGCACTGACCTTTCGACAGTTTTTACGTCCGCCGTTTTGCCAGCATTGTAGCTGGTGGCCAAATTCCCATGCGGGCACTATGTGCTCCCATTCAATACGTAAAGCGCGCTGGTTTACTTTGCCTGAGCGGGTAAATGTATTACGAGGCACATAACCACAACCCGTTGGATCTGGCACTAGTTTTTTACCTTGTTTTTTAATGTCGCAGCCGCAGTAGAGGCTTTTGGCGTTATTAGGCAGGGTTTTAATTAAGTGCCTTTTAGCCGTTGAAAAACGGGTAAATTCCTCACTCGATGCCGAAAAACAAATACAACAAGCCACAAAGGCTAAAATAAATTTAAGCATATCCATCACATACGTGAACTACAGGAGGCGCTAGTTTAAAGTTTTGCTGCTATAAGATAAAGCGTGAACAAATTTTAATCTGCAATGTTTAGTTCACTCTATACTGATATAAAAAATAGCGAGGAGATGACCATGCTAGGTGCTTTTTCAATAAGCTTAACAGTTAAAGATATGAGAGCCTCTAAAGCGTTTTACGAAAAACTGGGTTTTAGTGAGTTTGCAGGTGAGATAGAACAAAATTGGCTAGTGATGAAAAATGGTGAGCATTTAATAGGCTTGTTCTCGGGTATGTTTGATAAAAACATGCTGACCTTCAACCCAGGTTGGGATCAGCATGCACAAACCGTTACAAACTTTAAAGATGTTGTTGCTCTCAGTGAGTATTTTCAAAGCGCTAATATAAGCGTTGAGTCTGTGGGTGATAAAAGTTTTATTATTACCGACCCAGACGGAAACCCTATTTTGATTGACCAACACGTGTAAGTTTTTTTAGCCTAACGTTTTGTGTTAATAAAATAATACCGCATAAACAAAATAGCACGCTGGTGGCTGCAAAGCTGATTAGTAACGGGTTGTTAAAATCTTCTCGCTCGTCGTAATCCATTATATGCAGCATCCAAAAAAAGTCGAAGATGCGCCATAGCGTGCTGCGAATGGTAATAACTTTGCCGTTAACTGCATTTAAATACAGCGTAGTATTAAAGGTGTCGTTAAATTGTACTTGCCACACATTTGTTTTGTATCTCACCTCTCGTGTCCCTTGTTTTAAAAATGTGGTACTTACTGGTTTAGCGTCGATGAGTAAATGAGCTTGTGCATTAGCGGTGATTTGTATTTTAGTGGGTGGCTTAAAAGGGCGGCCCGTAAAGCCATTAAAGCTTTGCTGCTCGGTGCTGTTAATAACAGTAATAAGCGGGGTAGTTAAAAAGTGCTCAAATATTATTTGAGTGGGGTTAGCCACTTGTGACGTAATATTATCGAGTGATGTGGAGTAGTCTGCTTGTGTAAATGGGTTTGTAAGTGTGCGTTTTGCAAGGTGCTTACCATGTACGTATTCAAGTGGTATCGCGCTCATTACTAAGCCACCTAAAAGCCAAGCTAAAATTTGTAAGGCAAGTAAATAGCCTAGCCACTTATGAAGTTTTCGTGCGCGCTTAAAGAGTTGTTTTCTCATTTTGTGCTTCTTATTATTTTTAGCGTTAGTGTATTACAGCTGCCCATGCTTTTACTGCGACATTTTGTCGCAGTTATTCATAAGCTTACTCTAACTTTATAAAAATAATAAAAAGGAGCGATAAAAAATCAGTGAGGCTGCGTTTAATGCTCACGCAGGGCATCTATTAGCTCTTGTTTGCTCATTTTTGAGCGGCCACTAATGCCTACCTCTTTTGCTTGATCGTATAACTGTTTTTTAGTGCGCTTCTCATACTTTGAGGCTTTGCCGCCTTTAACTGCGGTTTTATGAGTATTACTATTAGCAATTCGCGCGGCTTTTTGTTTGCTCATGCCTTCATCGCGAAGTGCATCGTACTGTTCATCATTTTTAATTTGCGGACCATGATCTACCATTATTGTTCTCCTACAGCTTTTAATTACACAGTGTGTGTATAACTTTCATACATAAACGCTAAATTTGTTCTTAACTAGCCTAACCCGTTTAATAAGGCAAATTAGGTGCCAATGGCGTTTAAATAGGTATTTTCTATTAATAAAGCCATGTTTACCGCTTAGTTGATTTGGTATAAAAGTAAAACTGCGTTAAAGTTTGCGATGAAACTATAAGAGGGTAAAAAGCAGACAATGTCGGAAATTCAATTTTTAAATGTAGATCTAGAGCTTGAGTCTAAACATGATATTAGCGCCTTAGTGGCAGACTTAAAGAAAAACGCGACGGTTTTGCATTATGACAAAGACGAATATCGTCAACTTGCGCGTATTGAAGCCTCAGGTGAAATATCAACACCAGATAAAGCGATTAACCATTTGTGCGAGCTTATTGAGTCGTGTTCACGTAATGCGCTTAAACAATGGCTCAGCTGCTCGCGAAGAACGTTTGATATTGGCTTTGAATCGGGCACGTCGCCTAAATGTTTTAACCAAGCCTTACATGCAGACACACTGCTACGTATATCTGCGATTGGTGCAGGTATGGAAATTACTATTTATCCTATCGAAAAATAACAATAAGTAATTATCTGCGCTCTACAACTGCTGCGGTCATTTTTGATACGCAGCACAGCTCATTGCGGCTATTTGTTATTTTTATTTCCCACACAGAACTACGTTTACCTATATGAAAAGCCCTAGCGGTTGCAGTTAAAGTACCATTGCGAGATGCTTTTAAATGGCTTGCGCTAATTTCCTGCCCTACACAATAAAACTTTGTAAAATCGACAACAAAATTAGCAGCATAGCTTGCTACTGTTTCGGCAAGTACTACATTTGCACCACCGTGAACCATCCCCATAGGATTATGATGCTCAGGAATTGCTGGCATTGTGGCAACTAGGTAATCGTCACCAATTTCTGTGACTTCAATACCCATGGTTTTCATTAATGTGCCTTGGCCGTCAATGCCTTCCTCTAACTGTTTGCAAAGCGCTAAAGTGATGGGTTGGTGCCAAATACTCATAATTACTCCTTTATGTTGAAAGCAAATTTATAGCATTTTAAATACTGAACGTCTGTAATTACCTAAAATATATCCAAGTGCGGTGTGTTTAGCTATTTTAAAGCGCAATTTAAATTTGCGATTTTTATTTAACTGTATATACTCACAGTTAAATGTACTGTATGGAAAACCAGTTGTATGCGACCATTAACTAAACGCCAAGCTCAAATACTCGAACTAATAAAAGTTTTTATTAAAGACACTGGTATGCCTCCTACACGTGCCGAAATTGCGCAAACACTAGGTTTTAAAAGTGCTAATGCCGCAGAAGAGCACTTAAAAGCGCTTGCCAAAAAAGGTGTTATTAAAATGAAGCCAGGCGCAAGCCGTGGTATTCAATTGGTTGAAGAAGAAGAGCCAGAGCAACTAGGTCTGCCATTAATAGGTCGAGTTGCAGCGGGTTCGCCTATTTTGGCGCAAGAACATGTTGAGAGCCACTGCAAAATAGACCCACTTATGTTTAAACCTGCCGCTGACTTTTTACTGCGTGTTAACGGTATGAGTATGAAAGATATAGGCATTATGGACGGCGACTTACTTGCTGTACACCGTACTCAAACAGCTGAAAACGGCCAAGTTGTGGTTGCGCGGGTAGATGAAGACGTAACCGTAAAGCGCCTCGAAAAAGCAGGCCGAAAAGTATTATTACACGCCGAAAACGAAGAGTTTACGCCTATAGAGGTAGACCTTGAAAACGAATCTTTTAATATTGAAGGTTTAGCTGTTGGCGTAATAAGAAATGCCGACTGGATGTAATTTTTAACTATTTTTAAGTAACTTTTTATAAATGCGCACTTTTAAGTGTGCATTTTTGTTTTAAGAAAGACCTTCCGCTACCTCAAAGCGCCCTAAAATTATTTAGCCTGTAAACTTTTTTGCACTCGCACTTAACTCCTCTTTTATATGATGCACCCCCTAGTTTTACTCGCTATTTAGCAACTAACTTGTGTTTAAGCTGGCGTAATTAAAGCTTATTTTAAAATACAACTTGTTTGTTTTTTATACTAAAACTTGCTTGTTGTACGTTTTTTAGCTAATCATTAATGTGCTGGGCTAACAATAACTCACAGCTTTTTGGTTTTGAGAACACACAAATACACATTCATTGTTGACGCAGCTATACCAATCAAAACAAATTAGGTTGGTTAAATAATAAAAATAACGAATTGGCGTTTAAGCCGTATGCCTCTTCGCTTTGCATTCGCAATAGCATCAAAGGAGCCGTCACATGGGTAAACTGACCTCTGCCTTGTGGCTTGTATTGATTATGTTCCCGCAGCAAGTGCTGGCTAATAGCCAATACAATATGCGCAAGGGCGTAACCGATATAAGTAATAATGTATATCAGCTACACATGACAATATTTTTAATATGTTGTGTGATTGGGGTGATAGTGTTCGCAATTATGTTTTGGGCACTAATTCATCACCGTAAATCTAAAGGGGCAGTTCCTGCCCAATTTCATGAAAGTACCAAAGTAGAAATTCTTTGGACTGCCATTCCGTTTGTTATTTTAATTGCCATGGCAATCCCTGCCACTAAAACCTTGATTGCAATGGAAGATGCCAGTAAGGCCGACTTAACCATTAAAATCACTGGATCACAGTGGAAGTGGCATTATGAATATATGGGCGAAGACGTGGAGTTTTATTCTATTTTGTCTACCCCTCAAGACGAAATAGCCAACCTTGCTAATAAAAACCCTAATTACTTACTTGAGGTTGATAAACCTTTAGTACTGCCAATTAATCAAAAGGTGCGTTTTTTAATGACCTCTGATGATGTTATTCACTCTTGGTGGGTACCTGATTTTGCCGTTAAAAAAGATGCCAACCCGGGGTTTATTAATGAAACGTGGACCAACATCAACGAAGAGGGTATTTACCGTGGCCAATGCGCCGAACTGTGCGGTAAAGATCATGGTTTTATGCCCGTGGTAGTTGAAGCTAAGTCACAAGAGGATTTTAACGCGTGGCTTGCAGATGCTAAGCAAGCTAAGCAGAAAGCGGCATTAGCCGATGCAGCCCTACTTGAGAAAACGATTCCTAAAGAAGAGTTAATGACGCTAGGTGAGCAAGTGTATATGGCAAGTTGCGCTGCGTGTCATCAGCCAACAGGTATGGGGTTACCGGGTGTGTTTCCAGCGCTTAAAGGCAGCCCCATTGTGCTTGGTGATATAAAAGATCATATAGATATTGTAATTCATGGCCGTCCTGGCACCGCAATGCAGGCATTTGCAAAGCAGTTATCTATAAAGCAACTTGCGGCAGTAATTACCTACAAACGCAATGCGTGGGGTAACGATACGGGTGATGTTATCCAACCTAGTGAAATTCAGGCAGCACTTGATGCTGATGGGGAGGCGAACTAATGAGTAGCATAGTAGAACAACCACACGCCAATGACGCTCACCACGGCCACCATCCAGCCAAAGGTTTTAAACGCTGGTTATATACAACAAACCATAAAGATATTGGCAGCATGTACTTAATTTTTTCGCTGACGATGTTTTTAATTGGTGGTGCAATGGCTATGGTTATTCGGGCTGAGTTATTTCAGCCAGGATTACAATTGGTAGATCCTCACTTTTTTAACCAAATGACCACAGTACACGGCTTAATTATGGTGTTTGGTGCTGTAATGCCAGCCTTTACGGGGCTTGCTAACTGGATGGTACCGCTCATGATTGGTGCGCCAGATATGGCACTGCCCAGAATGAACAATTGGAGCTTTTGGATTTTACCCTTCGCTTTTTTAATTTTATTGGCATCGTTATTAATGCCTGGAGGCGGCCCCGCATTTGGCTGGACGTTCTATGCGCCGCTTTCTACAACGTACAGTAACGATAACACCGCAATGTTTGTGTTTGCAGTGCACATTATGGGGATTAGCTCAATTATGGGCGCAATAAACGTGATTGTGACCATTGTTAACTTACGTGCCCCAGGCATGACATGGATGAAGCTACCATTATTTGTTTGGACATGGCTAATAACCGCATTTTTATTAATTGCTGTTATGCCTGTATTGGCCGGAGCGGTTACTATGGTGTTGACCGATAAATACTTTGGAACCAGCTTTTTTGATGCAGCAGGTGGCGGCGATCCGGTAATGTTTCAGCACATATTTTGGTTTTTTGGCCATCCCGAAGTGTACATCATGATTTTACCCGCCTTTGGTATTATTTCGACTATCGTGCCTACGTTCTCTCGTAAAAAACTATTTGGTTATGCCTCCATGGTATACGCCACTTCTTCTATCGCATTACTAAGCTTTATAGTGTGGGCGCATCATATGTTTACGACCGGTATGCCTGTTGCTGGCGAGCTATTTTTTATGTACGCGACCATGCTCATATCGGTACCTACAGGGGTAAAAGTTTTTAACTGGGTGGCCACTATGTGGCGAGGTTCAATAAGTTTTGAAGTACCCATGCTATTTAGTATTGCTTTTATTGTGCTGTTTACCTTAGGGGGCTTTTCGGGCTTGATGTTGGCTATAACACCAGCTGATTTTCAGTATCACGATACTTACTTTGTGGTGGCGCACTTTCATTACGTGTTAGTTACGGGAGCAATATTTTCTATTATGGCAGGGGCTTATTATTGGCTGCCTAAATGGACGGGCAATATGTACAACATTGCCTTGGCTAAGTGGCATTTTTGGTTATCGTTGGTAAGCGTTAATGTGCTGTTTTTCCCTATGCATTTTGTAGGGTTGGCAGGTATGCCGCGCCGCATTCCCGATTACGCTCTGCAGTTTGCTGATTTTAACGCGATTATAAGCATAGGTGGGTTTGCCTTTGGTTTATCGCAGTTACTCTTTGTGGCTGTGGTAATTAAATGTGCTCGAGGGGGCGATAAAGTCCCTGCAAAAGTATGGGATGGTGCTGAAGGTTTAGAGTGGGAAGTAGACTCTCCTGCGCCGTATCATACTTTTTCTACACCGCCGGAAATTAAATAATGACACACGCACCGCTATTAAAGCGCCTAATTCTTATTTGTATAGGTATGTTTGCTTTTGCATTTGCCTTAGTGCCCTTATATGACGTGTTTTGCGACATAACTGGGCTTAATGGCAAGCCGTCGCTTGAGCAAGCTGAACAAAGTACACAAATCACTGAAAACCGAGAAATAGGTGTGAGCTTTACAACCCATGCGCAAAGTGGTGCGCCGTTTATTGTTAAATCTAAAGAATACAGTGTTGATGTGAAACCGGGTGCTATGCGTGAGGTAATGTTTAGCGCAAAAAACACCAGTGATATCGATAAAGTAATGCAAGCGGTACCTTCTGTATCGCCCGGAAAGGCAGCCAAGTACTTACATAAAATAGCGTGCTTTTGCTTTGATAAACAACCCCTTAAAGCGGGTGAAGAACTTGAGTTTAAGCTGCTTTTTTATGTTGATACCGCATTGCCGAGCGATGTAGAAGAGCTAACTTTATCGTACACCGTATTTGATATTAGTGAGCAGCTAGTAGCAAGTAATAACTAGCCTGCATGTCTAGTGTAAAACTAGGAGCAAGTAACATGAATCAAGATTATGAAAACTACTACGTACCCGAGCAAAGCCCTTGGCCCATAGTGGGCGCGGTGGCGTTATTTTTTATTGCAGTGGGTGCGGCGTTAACAGTCATGAATTTAGAAAGTGCAGGGGGCAGCGGTGTGTATTTGCTATATGCAGGCATTGCAGTGTTGCTGTATATGATTTTTAGCTGGTTTAAAAATGTAATTAGCGAGTCAGACCAGGGCTTATATTCAGCGCAAATGGACCGCTCGTTCAGACAGGGCATGAGCTGGTTTATATTCTCTGAAGTTATGTTTTTTATGGCCTTTTTTGGCGCATTATTTTACGCCCGTGTTTTGTCTGTGCCTTGGCTTGGCGGCGCTGGGAATAATGCGATGACCAACGAGGTGCTCTGGCCTTCCTTTGAGGCCGTATGGCCACTACTAACCACACCAGCAGGTGAAACCACTCAAGCAATGGGATGGCAAGGCTTACCCCTTATTAATACGCTTATTTTATTAGCGTCTTCGGTTACTTTGCACTTTGCTCACGTAGCCATTGAAAACAATAAACGTAAACCGCTAAAAGTGATGTTGGGGGCAACCATTTTATTGGGTGTGTGCTTTTTAGCATTGCAGGTGGAAGAATATATTTATGCCTACAACGACTTAAACTTAACACTAGATGCAGGCATTTACGGGAACACATTCTTTTTGCTGACAGGTTTTCATGGCATGCATGTGACCCTTGGCGCCATTATTTTGTTTGTTGTATTTGTGCGTATTTTAAAAGGCCATTTTACGAAAGATAAACACTTTGCGTTTCAAGCAGCGGCTTGGTATTGGCATTTTGTTGATGTGGTGTGGCTGTGTTTATTTGTTTTTGTGTATGTGTTGTAACGGCGATTGGTGAGTGATTAGCCTTTATAAAACCAAGTTTTACAGCGGCTATCACCATCACCAAAACCACCACAGAGAACAGTACGCGACGGCCTAAAAAATGCGACATAGGCCGACCGCCAGATTTATCGGTCACCATAATAAATAGCGCTCTAAACAAGTTGAAAAGTATAAATAGTAACAGCAGCACAATAATAATTTTAATAATCACTGGGTTGACCCTTTATGCAGTTAATTTTAAGGCGTAAACAAAAGCTTAGCTCATTTATCGCACTTTGCGTTGTGGTAGCTGTGGTGCTGGTATGTGTACGTTTAGGGTATTGGCAATTAGCAAGGGCTGAGCAAAAGCAGCAACAGTTAACAGCTATAGCTAACATGCAAACCCAAGGCGTAATGAGCTGGCAGCAATTACAGGCCATGCCTTCAAAATGGAATAAAACAGGTGTAGTGGTTGAGCTTGTTGGAAAAATAATAAATCAGCAATACTGGCTTTTAGATAACCAAGTTTACCAAGGGCAAGTGGGTTACGATTTATTGGTTTTATTTAAGCCAAGCCAAGCAAGCGGCGCTTTACTCGTTAACTTAGGATGGGTAAAAGCGCCTATTTCACGCAGCGAATTACCGAACATCCAACTTCCTAAAAGTACTCTTACGTTTAAAGCGCAAATAAAAGAGCAAAACTTAGCGAGCTTTAACTTACAAACCAATTCGACAAAACAAGACTTTCAAAAACGAATTCAATCAATAGATTTACAAAAGCTAAGTGAGCAGAGTAATCAATCGTTATTTAACTTTATGGCTTATCGTCAAGGTACTGGAGATGCGCTAGCAATACCGCATTATACAGCGGTGGTGATGAGTCCGCAAAAGCACCAAGCGTATGCAGTGCAATGGTTTTTAATAGCCTTAGCCTGTGTGGTGGTGGCCATTTTTGCCAGTAAAAAGAGGACTAACAATGAAAAATAATCCCTTAGTTTTGTTTGTTGTATGTTGCGCTGTACCACTCGTACTCGCATACGGTGCGCTAAAACTAGACTGGTTGCCAAGCGCTATTACCAATAATGGCGATTTTTTACAGCACGAAGTAAAGCTTGAAAACTGGCAGCAACATAACCCTAAGCAATGGACAATTGCACTTAATTACTCCAATAAATGTAGTGCATCGTGTAATGAGCAGCTCAATGCGCTTGATAACTTATATATCGCCTTAGGAAAAAACCAAGGCAAGGTTGATATGGCTGTAATGGGGGCGCCTAATGTTAAGAACATGCCTTGGAAAACCTTTAACGCGCAACAGAATTTACAGCCCGCTAGCTTATATTTAATTGATCATAGGGGGTTAGTGGTGCTTGAGTATCCCTTTAAAGAGCAGCCTCAAGAAAACCGCTTAGTACAAAAAGGGTTATTAAAAGATTTAAAAAAACTACTTAATTATTCTCGTTCAAGCTAACTAATAGCGCATTGTTAATGGGAGATTCCTATGTATAAAAATTATAAACACTGGGTACTTGCAACAGGGTTGCTCGCATTATTAGTGGTAGGGCTAGGCGCATATACACGTTTGAGTGACGCAGGGCTTGGTTGTCCTGACTGGCCAGGTTGCTATGGCTTTTTAACTGTACCAAAACATGAAGCCGATATCGCACTGGCTACCCAAAGTTACCCAGATATGATGTTTGAAACCGCCAAAGCGTGGAAAGAAATGATCCACCGTTACTTTGCAGGTGCGCTGGGGTTACTTATTTTAGCGCTATTTGGGTTGGCTTTTGTAAAGCGCCATAACTCAAACACGCCGGTTAAATTACCGCTAGCATTATTGTTGTTAGTTATATTTCAGGCAGCGCTGGGTATGTGGACCGTTACTATGAACTTGCAACCGCTCATTGTAATGGGGCATTTACTGGGGGGGTTTAGTATTTTATCGCTAATCACTCTTTTATATCTGCGTTTAACCAGTAAACCCATAGAGGGCGGAGATAGTAGCGCTAAACGCTACTTTTCATTGAGCTTAGTTGCATTGGCTGTATTGGTTATTCAAATTGCATTAGGTGGTTGGCTTGCAGCAAATTATGCAGCGCCACACTGTAATGGCTTACCGCTGTGTAGTTATGCGCAGCCATTTTCACTCAGTAGTGTGTTTCAGCTACCGCTTGAGCACAGTAACTATGAGTACGGAGTATTATCGCAACAGGCGCGTATGTCTATTCACCTATTACACAGAATTTGGGCGCTAGTTACATGTGTTGTATTGGCGCTAATTATGTGGCGTATATACAGTCAGGCGCAATCTGCAAAAATAAAACACTGTACTGTCAGCGTGCTCGTTGCGCTACTGTGCCAAATTAGTTTGGGGCTTGCGGTGGTGCATTGGCATTTTCCGCTAGGAGTGGCGCTGGCACACAATTTAATGGCAGCTATCTTGTTATTGACTATGGTTAGGTTGTGTTACTACCTAAAAGCACGCACTTAAAGGGGAATAATTATGGCACTCACACTCGACAAAAAAGAACTACAAGTTATTAGCGCACACCCTTTTATTCAACGTGCTTATAATTTACTGCAAGATTACTTAGCTATTAGCAAGTTTAAAGTAGTGGCTATGTTGGTACTTACTGCCTGGGTTGGCTTGGCACTGGCGCCTGATGTAGGGCGAGGCATTGCAGTACAATTTATTAGTTTATTAGGCATTGGGTTGCTCTCTGGCGCTGCGGCGGTAATAAACCATGTTGTTGATAGCGAAATAGATACAAAAATGGCGCGAACACGCCACCGCCCTGTAGCCAAAGGCCGGCTTAGTAAAACCCATGCATTAAGCTTTGCAGGTGTGATAGGGGTTGCCGGTTTTATAATGCTAATGCTTTGGGCCAACACCCTAACGGCCGTACTTACGTTGTTTGCATTAGTGGGATATGCTTTTATTTACACCTCTTTTTTAAAGCGTGCCACACCGCAAAACATTGTGATTGGTGGTTTAGCTGGCGCAATGCCGCCTTTATTGGGTTGGGTTTCTGAAACAAATCAAATGGCAGCCGCACCATGGTTACTTGTAATGATTATATTTACGTGGACCCCACCGCACTTTTGGGCACTGGCAATAGCACGCAAAAGCGATTACGAACGCGCTAAAATTCCCATGTTGCCAGTGACTCATGGTATCGATTTTTGCAAAACGTGTGTTGTGGCTTACACCATATTACTGGCGCTTGTATGCGTGTTACCGTATTTAATTGGTATGTCGGACGGTATTTATTTAGTCGGCGCATGTGTGCTCAATGCACTCTTTTTATATAAAGCGGTTAAGCTAAAGCTAGCCCCTGATAATAGTAATGCCATGGACTTATTTCGCTTTTCAATTGTGCATTTAATGGTACTCTTCGTGATCTTATTTATAGATAAATGGCTCCCTTTATGAAGCAGTTACGGATTAGCTTAGTTGTAATTTTTTCGTTTTTACTTGTTGCTTGCTCAGAGCAAAATAGTGCACCCGATGTGCAAGCTTTAGTGTATGAGCAAGCAAAGCCTCTTTCAGATTTTACGCTTAATGACCAAAACGGTGAGTTAGTTACCAAGGCGCAATTTATGGGGCAGTGGAACTTAGTATTTTTAGGTTATACCAGCTGCCCAGATATTTGCCCATTAACGCTTGCTAAACTAAACAGCGTGTATAAAAAGTTACATAACGAATACCCACTGCAAATTTGGTTTATGTCGGTAGACCCCCAGCGCGATACACCGGTAAAACGAAAGGCCTATATTGATTATTTTAACCCTGATTTTTTAGCTGTATCAGGTGAGCACAAAAACTTATTCCCAGTGGTGAGAGAGCTTGGCTTAATTTATGCCATTAGTGACTCACAAGAATCAGAATATGCGGTCGATCATAGTGCTTCGGTGGCTTTAGTTGATGCAAATGGAGCGGTAAGAGCCATATTTAAGCCTGAGTTCCAACAGGGCAATGTCCCCCTTATTAATACCACTCAACTTATTAGCGAATTTAAACAAATAGCGGATTACTATAAAAACTAGTTTTTCACTTTTCACGAATTTTAAAAGGAGCTTAGGCTCCTTTTTTGCTTTTTAGCGCCACTTTTAAAAGTTTTATTAATTTTTTTGAGCCTTTTATGGCAATTTTAATAACTAAGGCTAAGCTTTTGTTATGAATTGAATTGACAGGGAAAGTCCTGAAAAAATGCTAAAACTTCCAAGCGAACTTGCAATTATGCATGTAGAGACTCTTCACCAAGATTTATTACAAGAACTCAATAGCAACAACGATATTTGTTTAGATGTCAGTGAGGTTATTTCAGCCGATACCGCGTCAATTCAACTTTTGTGTGCTTTGCAAAAACACCTACTTACCATACATCATAAAATTGTATGGGTAGGTAACAGTGATGCACTTCAAAACGCCATTAATCAACTTGGCTTAAGTCAATATTTAATACTTGATAGTAAAGGGTAGAGGTTTATATGAAGAAAATTTTAGCGGTTGATGATTCTGCGTCAATGCGTCAAATGGTGAGCTTTACGCTTAAAACCGCAGGTTTTGATGTTACCGAAGCAAAAGATGGCAGCGAGGCTCTTGCGATTGCCAAGCAGCAAAGTTTTGATGCGGTCATTTCAGATGTAAATATGCCCATTATGGATGGTATTACGCTTATCAGAGAACTCAGAGGCCTTCCTGATTACAAATTTACGCCGCTGCTAATGTTAACTACCGAGTCAGGATTGGATAAAAAAGTAGAAGGCAAAGCAGCTGGCGCAACAGGCTGGATTGTAAAGCCATTCAACCCGGATCAGTTACTAGCGGTGCTTAAAAAAGTAATTCGTTAACTGAGGAGTGCGGCGTGAGTATAGATTTAAGTCAATTTTTTGAAGTGTTCTTTGAAGAAAGTTTTGAAGGCCTAGATACAATGGAGGCCGAGCTATTAAATTTAGAGCCCGGCGAAGAAGACTTAGAAACAATAAATACTATTTTTAGAGCTGCGCACTCAATTAAAGGGGGCAGTGGCACCTTTGGCTTTAACTCTGTCGCTGAGTTTACTCATGTGCTTGAGACCTTACTCGATCAAATACGCCAAGGCGAGCGCGAGCTAACCACCGAACATGTTAATTTATTGCTTAAAGCTGTTGATTGCTTGCGCGGGTTACTTGGTGAGCTGCAAGCTGAGCAAGAGCCTGATTTATCACACGCTACGACCTTAAAAAAACAGTTTGAAATTGTACTCGAAATGCAAGCCGATTCAGCCCCAACCGAGGCAAGCGAAGTAACGGCTGCTGCTGAGGTAAATACTTTTCAAATTGATTTTAAACCGCATCATCACCTTTTTAAAACAGGCAACGAGCCTTTATTTATGATCAGCGAGTTAGCTGAACTCGGCGAGCTTGAAACGCAGGCATTTTTAGACGATATCCCAGATATTAAAGATTTAAGCAGTGACGAGTGCTACTTGCACTGGCGCTTTTTTTTAAATACCAGCGAAAAAGAAGCCGCCATTAAAGAGGTGTTTGAGTGGGTAGAGGATGATGCCGATATAAAAATAGAGCTCTGTGGCGGGTTATTTGATGAAGACAGTTCTCACACCGCAAACACGGACGAAAAGAGCAACCACAGCACAGCTCAAACACAGCCTATTAGCGATGCCAAAAAAGCACCCGATAAACCTAAAAGCAAACCCATAGCCGATAAAAAGCCAACATCAGCACCGGAGTCTACATCCATAAGAGTAGGAATAGACAAAGTAGACTCATTAATAAACATGGTCGGTGAGCTGGTGATAACACAAGCCATGTTAAATCAGTTGAGCGAACAAGAAATTAGCGAATCGACCATTACGTCATTACAAGAAGGCCTTGCGCAGCTGGCGCACAATACCCGAGACCTGCAAGAAAATGTTATGCGTATTCGTATGTTACCGATTAACTTTGTATTTAGCCGGTTTCCGCGCTTAGTGCGCGATATAGCGCAAAAACTAAATAAGCAGGTGGAGTTAAAATTATTAGGCGAGCAAACCGAGCTTGATAAAACGGTAATGGAAAAAATATCCGACCCCATGGTGCATCTTGTCAGAAACTCGCTCGACCATGGCCTTGAAACAATTGAACAACGAGTTGCCGCAGGTAAAGACCCCGTGGGCACCGTGACCTTAAATGCCTTTCATCAAGGCGGTAATATCGTGATAGAAATAATGGACGATGGACAAGGCTTAAATACGCAAAAAATAAAAGAAAAAGCCATTGCTAATGAGCTAATTACCGCTGATTGCAATTTAACAGATGATGAAATCAATGAGCTTATTTTTATGCCCGGTTTTTCTACCGCCGATGCGGTTAGCGACTTATCTGGGCGTGGTGTAGGAATGGATGTTGTTAAGCGCAATATTCAATCTTTAAATGGCTCAGTTGAGGTTTCATCAGCACCTGGCGTTGGCTCTACTTTTACAATAAGGCTACCTCTTACGCTTGCCATTTTAGATGGTCAATTAGTTAAGGTTGCGCAGCATACTTATATTATTCCGCTTATTTCTATTGTTGAATCGCTACAGATTGATATCACTAAAGTAAGCCGAGTGGGTAAAGACTTAGATGTACTAAGACTGCGTGACGAATACATCCCTATTTTACGCTTGTATCAAATTTTTAATCATCAAAACGCCATAGAGTCATTAGACAAAACCTTGCTGGTGGTTGTTGAAACCGACAACCAAAAAGTGGGCTTGCTGGTTGATGACTTACTTTCACAGCAGCAGGTAGTAATAAAAAGTTTAGAGGCGAATTATCAAAAAGTGGATGGCGTGTCTGGAGCAACTATTTTAGGCGACGGGCGTGTCTCGTTAATTGTTGATATTAGCGGCTTAATAAAATTATCTGGGCTTAAAAAACCAGGTAGCCAAGAGCTAATCATAGACTCTAAAACACCTCTGGAGGCTTCATGATTAGCGCACAAAGCGAGTTAAATAACAAAATTGATTTAGAGCAACAGCAAGGCGTTAAGCAATTTTTAACCTTTATTATGGCTGATGAAGAGTACGGTGTAGATATATTAACCGTGCAAGAAATCAGAAGCTGGGAAGAAATTACCGTACTGCCCAACGCTCCCGATTTTGTTAAAGGAGTGATAAACCTTCGCGGCACCATAGTGCCAATAATAGATTTGCGCTTACGTTTTGGTTTGCCAAGTACTGAATATGGGCCATTAACGGTTGTTATTGTTGTAAAAGTTACTTTTGAAAACGATTCAAAAGTAATGGGCATCGCAGTAGATGCGGTTTCTGATGTTTACAGCATTGCAGAGCAAGACGCCAAGCCCGTCCCTAGCCTGTCTGATTCGAGTAATTGTGAGTATGTGGCAGGGCTGGTAAACGTAGGTGAAAAAATGGTCTCGTTAATTGACTTACAAAGAACAATGGATATATAGCCGCAGTGCTATGTAGCAACAAAAACAAACATAAAGGTGGTGATGGGCATGGGATGGTTTATTAATCCGAAGCAATCAGAATCAAGTAATGACTTAATCGTTAATGCATTAAATAAATCATTAGCAGTTATTGAGTTTGAACCGAGTGGCAGAATAATTACCGCCAATTCAAACTTTTTAAATGCAATGGGGTATCGCTTAGAAGAAGTGCAAGGCCAGCACCACTCTATGTTTGTTGAACCAGACGAAGCACAAAGCAGCGAGTATAAAAATTTTTGGCAACGTTTACGCGGTGGTGAGTTCATTTCTGACGAGTTTAAACGCCTTGCAAATGGAGGTCGTGAGGTATGGATTCAAGCGACCTATAACCCGATTATTGATAGCCAAGGCCAAGTGCTAAAAGTAATTAAATTTGCCACAGATGTTACCGAGCAAAAAAAACAGGCCGCTGAAGCACAAGGTCAGCTTGAGGCAATTAGTAAATCGCAGGCGGTGATAGAGTTTAATCTTGATGGCACAATTATTACGGCCAATGACAATTTTTTAAACGGTTTAGGCTATCAACTTAGCGAGATAAAAGGCCAACACCATAAATTATTTGTGGACCCAGAATACGCTAAAACAAACAAGTATAAACAGTTTTGGGAAAAGCTTGGGCGTGGAGAATACGACTCGGGCGAGTACATGCGCATAGGTAAACAAGGGCAAGAAATATGGATTCAAGCCTCTTATAACCCGATATTTGATTTAAATGGCAAGCCTTATAAAGTGATTAAATACGCAAGTGATATCACCGCGCAAAAACAGCTAGAGCGTGAGTCTAAAAAGGCTGCGGACTTAGCAAGTGCGTTAACCGTTTGCCAAGCCAATGTAATGATTGCCGATAAAGATCTCAATATTGTATTTGTAAACGATCAAGTTAAGTCAATGCTCAAAGCACGTGAAACGGCCTTGCAAAGTGTGCTACCTAGTTTTTCTGTCGATAATTTAATCGGCACCTGTGTAGATGATTTTCATAAGCACCCAGCTCATCAACGCGAGCTATTAAAAAACTTAAAGCAACCTTACAAAACTGAGTTACGTTTAGCAGGGCTTATTTTTAGTTTGATTGCCACACCATGGATAAATCATGAAGGTAAACACTTAGGCACCATTGTTGAGTGGGAAGATATTACCGATAGTGTAGCAAAAGCAGAGCAAGAGCGCGCTGAAGCTCAAGAAAACTTAAGAGTAAAACAGGCGCTTGATACCGTAGCAACAAACACCATGATAGCCGATGCCTCAAATGTGATTGTTTATATGAACAACGCGGTTAAATCGATGATGAGTATTGCTGAAGATGATTTGAAAAAAGAGCTGCCAAACTTTGATAGCACTAATTTAATTAAGCAAAATATAGATATATTCCACAAAAACCCGGCCCACCAGCAAAACTTATTAGCTAAGCTTACAACAACATATCGCGCTGAAATAAAAGTAGGCGGACGAACCTTTGGGTTAGTGGCAAACCCTATTTTCACACCAGAACAAGAACGTATAGGCACCGTAGTTGAGTGGGAAGATAGAACAAGTGAAGTCGCCATAGAAAAAGAAATTGCGCAATTAGTGAGTAATGCTGGTAAAGGCGATTTAGATACGCGTGTAGATGAAACAGGTAAAGAAGGCTTTTTCTTACGCTTGGCGCAGGGTTTAAATAGCTTAGTGGAAATTGTGGATGATGCCGTTAGCGATACCGCTCAAATGCTTGATGCAATGGCCAATGGCGATCTGTCAAAGCGCATAGAGAAAGAGTATCAAGGCTCGTTTGATAAGCTCAAGCAAGATGCTAATACCACGGCAGATAAACTCACAGATGTTATAAATCGCATAAACTCCTCAGCCACACTTGTTGCCAGTGGTGCAGAGGAAATTTCACAAGGTAATGCAGATTTAAGTCAGCGTACCGAGGAGCAAGCTTCATCGCTTGAAGAGACTGCGTCGAGTATGGAAGAGATGACCAGTACCGTAAGGCAAAATGCAGATAACGCAAAAGTTGCTAACGATTTGGCCGAAGAAACCTGCGACAAAGCAATTCAAGGCGGAGAAGTGGTTAATAGAGCAGTAACGAGTATGTCGGCTATTAACGAATCGAGCAAAAAAATTGCTGACATTATAGGTGTTATTGACGAAATTGCCTTTCAAACTAATTTACTGGCGCTTAACGCGGCTGTAGAGGCAGCTAGAGCGGGTGAGCAAGGCAGAGGTTTTGCTGTGGTTGCTGGCGAGGTGCGCAACCTAGCGCAGCGCTCAGCAGGAGCGGCCAAAGAAATTAAAGAGCTCATTAGAGACAGCGTTGCAAAAGTCACCGATGGCTCTGTGCTTGTAAATGAGTCGGGCGAAACCCTTAGAGAAATTGTTTCAAGCGTACAACGTGTTACGCAAATGATTTCGGATATAACCGAGGCCTCTGAAGAGCAAAGCGCAGGCATTGAGCAAGTTAATAAAGCCGTTGCGCAAATGGATGAAATGACCCAGCAAAATGCGGCACTTGTAGAAGAAGCCTCTGCTGCCGGTGAGTCCATGGCTGAGCAAGCCAATGAGATGCGCCAATTACTGCACTTTTTCTCTCTCGGGCAGCAAGGTATGAATACATTGCCAAATACGCACTTTGAACGCTCAGCGCCCCCAGCGCGTCAACCTAGTGGCTATTTAAAAAATACCCAACCCAAAGGCGAAAACTTTATAGACTCAGCAGATGAGTGGGAAGAGTTTTAGTCACTATTGGCTTGCTAGTTAAGATGCCAGCAAGCCTGCTTTACAAGGGATGGTATAACAATGAAAGAATTTTTATGTACCGATAAAGATTTTAAAGATATTGCCACGTTGGTTTATAACGCATGCGGAATTGTGCTTGGCGATCATAAACGCGAAATGGTGTATTCCCGCTTAGCAAGAAGGGTAAGAGAGCATAAACTTAAAAACTTTTCGCAGTATTTAGAGTACTTAAACAATAATAAAGAGGCTGAGTTTGACGCATTTATTAATGCTATTACCACTAACTTAACCTCCTTTTTTAGAGAACCCCACCACTTTGAGTTTTTAAAAAACACCATAGTGCCGCAGTTACTTAGCAGTAATAAAGTAACAAAACGAGTACGCGTATGGTCAGCGGGTTGCTCTACAGGCGAAGAGCCTTACAGCTTAGCAATAACCCTTGCCGATTTATTCCCAAGTTCGTGGGATGTAAAAATTTTAGCAACCGATTTAGATTCTAATGTATTAGCCAAAGCACAAGCGGGTATTTATACCGCGGCTAATGTAAATGGCTTAGAAAACAATGTACTTAAAAAGTGGTTTTTAAAAAGCAAAGATGGGCAAACATATAAAGTGAAACCACAACTAAATAAACACATTTTTTTTAAACGCCTTAACCTTTTACAAGAATGGCCTATGAAAGGGCAGTTTGACTTAATTTTATGCCGTAACGTGGTTATTTATTTTGATAAAGAAACAAAAGACACCTTGTTTAAACGTTATGCAAATGCACTTAATCGAGGCGGCTATCTGTTTTTAGGGCACTCAGAGAGTATGGGAAAAGAGCATTCTGAGTTTAAAAATTTAGGGAAAACTATGTATCAAAAGCAACACAATGCACGCACAGTTTAGGCCGGTGCTCCCAGGGTTTGAACATATAAAACGTTACTGGGATGCAGGGCGCACAAGCGTGGTGGCAAAAATATTACCTGGCGAATTTTATGTCTCTAAAAATGATGAGCTTATTTCTACAGTACTAGGCTCATGTATAGCCGCGTGTGTATATGATGAAAAAGCCGGTATAGGAGGCGTAAATCATTTTATGCTGCCGGTAAAAAAAGGTTTAGAGTTAAACAGTGCACATAGTTTAAGTTGTCGCTACGGAAATTGGGCAATGGAATACCTGATCAACGAAGTGTTAAAAGGTGGCGCTGCACGAAAAAATTTAAAAATAAAGCTCTTTGGTGGCGGAAAAATAATTAGCGCCATGACCGACATAGGGATAGGTAATATTAGCTTTGCCAATGCGTATATTCAGGAAGAGTCGCTTAATCTTGTAGCACAAGATATGGGAGGGCCGTGGCCACGGAAAATTTTTTTTCATCCGCATACGGGCAAGGTTCACGTAAAAAAGCTGAAGAATTTGCATAACAATACAATTGAAAAACGCGAAGTGCGCTACCTGCAAAACCTTAAGCAACAAGATAAAGCCACCGAGACTAACATAGAGCTGTTTTAGGAGCCCTCATGGTTAAAGTTCTGATAATTGATGATTCACCACTGATAAGGCGTTTGTTGAGCGAAATACTATCTCAGGCGAGCGATATCGAGGTTGTTGGCTGTGCCGAAGACCCTTACCAAGCACGAGAAATGATTAAATTGCTCAATCCAGATGTGCTTACCCTCGATGTAGAAATGCCAAAAATGGACGGCATTAGTTTTTTAAGAAACCTAATGCGCTTAAGACCTATGCCCGTTGTGATGATTTCTACATTAACCCAGCAAGGCTCACCTATCACCTTAGAAGCGCTTGAGCTTGGTGCGGTGGACTTTATTGCCAAGCCGACTGTGAATGTTAAGCAGCAAATGAGTCAATATGCGTATGTCGTGCAGCAAAAAGTGCGCGTGGCGGCAGGTGCTAGGGTAAGAAGCTTTAAAAAAGCCACGACAGTGAGCGAGCCTTTGCCCACCAATGCACAATTTTTATTAAACAAGGTTATTGCTATTGGGGCTTCGACAGGGGGCACAGAAGCAATAAAAGAAGTCCTTATAAAAATGCCAGTAAATAGCCCGCCAATTGTGATCACTCAGCATATTCCTCCGGTATTTAGTACCTCGTTTGCGCAGCGTATGGACCGCACTTGTGCCATTAACGTAAAAGAAGCGCAGCACGGTGACAAGCTTAGTGCAGGGTGTGCGTATATAGCCCCAGGCGGTTTGCATTTAAGCATAAAAAAAAGAGGGGTGAGTTTATATTGCGAACTTGATGATTCTGAACCGGTGAACCGCCATAAACCGGCGGTAGATGTATTATTTAACTCGTTACTTGAGTGTGGCGCAAAAAACATTGTGGCAGCGCTGCTCACCGGTATGGGAAGCGATGGCGCAAAGGGCTTACTAAGTATTAAACAAGCGGGGGGTTACACCATTGCCCAGGATGAGTTTTCTTCTGTAGTGTGGGGAATGCCCAAAGCGGCAGTAGATTTAGGTGCCGCTAATGAAATTGTTGCGCTTGATAAAGTAACGCAGCGCTTATTGCATCAAGCTATAAAGGTGTAAGACGAGTTATAGCTTGTTACGTACCGTTTTAAATATAGGTTGTAATTACTACTGAATAACCCACGGCTGTGAAAACCAATAGTAACTACCAGCATGCTTGATAGAAGGCGCGGTACAATTAAAGCGTGAGCGACCTTTATTTAGCGCCTTTGGCGAGTCAATTTTTACAGTCCTGTCGTTTATCCACGTTAATTTAGCCTGCCCTACACTTGATACATAGCACGCAAACTGGCTTTTATGAAAATCGCCCATTTCAAACTCAATATTCAGTGTTGGAGGATTTTGCGAGGTTACACTGTCTTGGTAGTCTAGATTTTTTATATTAAACGCTCGTGAGTTTAATTTTGTGATTAACGTATCTAATTTACTATAAAAGCCAGAGGCTGGAAAACGGGGCAAACGTGTAAAATTAGAATTACTATTAACCGCGCCTGAGTGTTGGCCTATACCAACAAAACCAAGTTCTTTTACAAGCCCTTGTAGTGTGTTGTTAAACTCGCCATACGGGTAAGCAAGGTATTTGTAGTCGTGACCTATTTCTTCTTTAATGCGTTGTTGCGAGTGCAAAATATCTTGTTTTATACGTGCCCGCCATTGCGCATCGCTCTCATTTTTTAGCTTGATATGCAGGTAGTCATGTTGGGCGGTATGATTTGCAATTAACGCTCCCTTGCCAGCGAGCTCTTTTAATTTTTCCCACCCCATTATGTAGCCTTTGCCTTCATCAATAAGGGTAGGGTTTACAAAAATAGTATAGGGGTAGCCAAATTTTTCTAAAATTGGCGCTGCTTGTTCGTAGTTGTTGTTATAGCCATCATCAAAGGTGATAGCGACTGTTTTTTCAGGTAAGTTTTTGCCCTGTTGTATAGCGTTTATTAGCTCATTTAGCGCTATAACATTAAAATTGTGTTCTTTTAAATAGCTCATGTGCTTGGTAAAGGTATTTGCGCTTACACTTGTCACAGCCGGAAGGGTTTCGCTTACATGGTGATACTGTAGAATAACCGCCGCATGAGCGCGTACTGAAAAACAAATGAGAGTAATTAAAACTAAATGAAACAATTTCTTAAACATAATAAGGCACACCATAAAAGCTTGCTGTTGCTAGCGGGACCAATGATATTATCAAATATTACTGTCCCACTGTTAGGAATTGTTGATACTGCTGTTATCGGCCACTTAGGTAGTGCACATTACTTAGCGGGCATTGCACTTGGCTCAACTGTTATTTCTATTTTATTTTGGCTCGCCGGTTTTCTGCGTATGAGTACCACAGGGTTAGTAGCCCAAGCATACGGGCAAAATAACTTAACACAGTTGGCTGCGCTTTTAAAACGTAGCTTATTGCTGGCTGTGTGTGTGGCGTTAGCGCTTATTGCTTTCTCCCCCTTGATAAAACAAGCAATCGCTTTTTTGTCAGGCGCAAATAGCGAGGTTTTAGCGCAAGCATATCAGTATTTTAGTATTCGTATATTTAGTGCCCCTGCCGCACTGTGTAATTTAGTGCTGCTAGGGTGGATGCTTGGCGTACATTATGGACGTGGGCCATTTTACTTGCTGTTAGTGACCAATATTACCAACATAGTGCTCGATATATATTTTGTGGTGTATTTAGACTGGGCAGTAGCGGGAGCAGCATGGGCGTCGTTAATTGCAGATTACTGCGCGTTGGCTTTTGCGTTGTTACTAGTGATTAAGCTCGCTAAAAGGCAAGGCGTGGCGCTAAGCGTGCCAAACTGGCTTAGTATCAGCAAAATGACAGAGCTACTTAGTTTAAATAGAGATATATTTATTCGCTCTTTAATTTTGCAACTGTGCTTTAGCTTTATGACTTTTTATGGTGCGCGCTTAGGCGAAACAACGCTTGCAGCAAATGCAGTATTACTTAACTTTTTAATGTTAGTAAGCTTTGCGCTTGATGGCATTGCCTATGCTAGCGAAGCCAAAGTTGGCCAAGCAAAAGGCCAGCAAAGCGTTAATAATATCAGGTTATGGGTAAAAATAAGTGTGTTTTGGGGAATGCTTTTTGGCGTGTTGTACAGCGTATTTTTTGCTGTGTTTGGCAGTGCTATTATTAAGCTTTTAACTAATGTGCCCGAAGTAATAGAAGCGGCGACAAATTACTTACCATGGGTAATCGTATTGCCTATGTTAGCAATGAGCTGCTTTTTGTTTGATGGCGTATTTGTAGGGCTTACACGGGCAAAAAATATGCGTAACAGTATGATTCTTTCGGCTGCTGTTGGCTTTTTTGGGGTGTTTTGGGTGTTTATAGAGTGGCAAAATAATGCATTATGGCTGGCTATGAGTTGCTTTATGTTTATGCGCGGCGTTACGTTAATTATTAAGTACTTGCAGTTAAAAGCAACGAATCAGCTACTCGATTAAGCGAACGCGTCATTTCCATAGGTCGGGGTCGTGATTTTTTGGCCCCATATCTTTTAAAACTTGTGAGAAACGATTGGCAAAAATACCGCTATACCCCCATGCAGCAAAAAATAATGCCGGGATTAAAATAACCACGCCTATAATTTGCAAACTAAAATGAGTGTAGTAGCCAAGGGCAATAAATATCACGGCTAGCACAAACAGTGCTAAGCCGCGAAAAAAGCGCGTTAAACTCAACTTAGGGTTGCTCCCTAAGCGATAAATAAGCGGCTTTAACATTATTGCTTAGTAATAAGAGTGATCGCCCGCTTGGTGCTCGGTAATATCGGCAACACCGGTGATTTCATCAAATTTAGCAACCATTTCTTTCTCGATGCCCTCTTTTAGGGTTACATCGATCATAGAACAGCCATTACAGCCACCACCAAATTGAAGTACAGCAATACCTTCAGCGGTTACTTCAACTAAGCTAACTTGGCCACCATGGTTAGCTAGCTGTGGGTTTACTTCGGTTTCAAGCATGTGTTGAACACGCTCATTTAGCGATGCGTTATCGCCTAGTTTACGTGCCTTTGCATTAGGCGCTTTTAACGTTAACTGAGTGCCCATTTTGTCGGTAACAAAATCAATTTCAGCTTCCTCTAAAAAAGGGGCGCTTTCTGTATCTACTACGGCATCAAAACCATTAAAGTTAAGACGAATATCGCTGTCTTCTACGGCGTCTTCTGGGCAATAAGAAACACCACATTCCGCTTGTGATGTACCAGGGTTTACAACAAACACTCGAATATTAGTTTGTTGTGCTTGATCTGCTAAAAGTTTAGCAAAATGCGCTTGTGCTGTTTCGGAAATAGAAATCATAAAACCGTCTATACTTGACTAAATTACTCGGATACTGCATATCATACTCCGCTCATCGTGTTGCGGCTAGTGTTGAGCGTAAAAAGTTGGCATCTATTTTAAGCAATGCTAGCGTGCAAATAACAAACATTTTTAGAGTGATTTATATGCGCTGGATAGTAACTATAATGGTGGCAATGCTTAGCTTTTCAAGTATGGCAAAACCACTTTCGTATTATTTTGAACAAGATGTAGAGTTTGATAAAACAATACCCACCCCACAAGACGTACTTGGTTACGAAGTAGGTGAGTGGCATGTAAGGCACGACCAACTTGTGCGTTATATGGAAATATTAGCGCAAAAAAGTAATCGTATAAATTTTGAAGTAATAGGGCGCACACACGAGCAACGTCCGCTTGTGATGCTAAGTATTAGCAGCGCTGAAAAACTCGCTAATTTAGAGCAAATTCGCCAAGCGCATTTAGCCCGTTTAGCAAACAGTGAGCAAGCTAAAAACACACAAAATGAGCCTGCTGTAGTTTGGATGGGATACAGTGTGCACGGCAATGAGTCATCAGGCAGCAATGCCGCTTTATTGGTTGCGTATTACCTTGCTGCAGCGCAAGGCCCAGAAATAGAAAAGCTATTAAATAATACCGTTATTTTGCTCGACCCTTCACTTAACCCCGATGGCTTGGCTCGCTTTGCCAATTGGGCTAATAGTAATCGGGGGATGAACTTATCAAGCGACCCAAAAACGCGTGAACACGTAGAAAGCTGGCCAAGTAGCCGTACAAACCACTATTGGTTTGATTTAAACCGCGATTGGTTATTGCTACAACACCCAGAGTCGCGAGCACGCATTGCTAAATTTCATCAATGGAAGCCAAATATCCTTACCGACTTTCATGAAATGGGCCCTAACAGCAGCTACTTTTTTCAACCAGGTATTGCTAGTCGCAAGCACCCAATCACCCCAGATGAAAACGTAACGCTTACTAAAGCTATAGCCAATTACCATGCTAAAACCTTAGACAAAAATAATGCCCTTTATTTTACCGAAGAAAGCTTTGACGACTTTTATTACGGCAAGGGTTCAACCTACCCTGATGTAAACGGCGGTATAGGTATTTTATTTGAGCAAGCAAGCTCACGTGGGCATGTACAAGACACTATAAACGGTACGCTTACCTTTCCTTTTACTATTAAAAATCAGTTATTAACCAGCCTATCAACCTTTAAAGCAGCGGTAGATAACCGTGAGGCGCTATTAACCTATCAGGCAAAATTTTATAACCAAGCAATTGATTTAGCACATGATGAAAGTTTTGAAGGCTATGTGGTTGAGGGCGCTAAAGACAGCACCCGCATTAAACTATTTTTAAACCTGTTAAAGCAGCATCAAATAAATGCTTACCCACTTACCAAAACGCTAAAGGCCAATGGTAAAAACTTTTCTACAAATAGTTACTTTGTCCCGCTGGCACAACCTCAATTTAGATTAGTTAAGGCTATTTTCAGCGAGCAAAAAAGCTTTGCCGACAACACATTTTATGATGTGTCGGGCTGGACCCTTGCCCATGCGTTTAATTTAGAGTTTGCAAAAGTAAAAAGTAGTTGGGGTTTAGAGGTTGCAAGTACTGCGTGGCAAAAAACCGTTAAACCATCATTTGCTGCGTTAAAGAAAAGCTATGCATTTGGTTTTGCCTGGGATGATTACTTAGCACCTAAAATGTTAAATAGCTTGTTAAAGCAAGGCATTAAAGCGCGTGTAGCGTTAAGCGCATTAACAGCGAAAAGCAGCACCACCGAAATAGACTTTGCACCTGGCAGTATTATCGTTCCTGCTGGGTTGCAAACGGACCCTGATTGGGTGGCTATTTTAAACGATGCGCAAACCCAATTTGGTATTGCGATAAAGCCTATTACCACCGGTCTTACTAGTAAAGGCGCCGATTTAGGGTCGCGCACTATGGCAGTATTAAACGAGCCAAAAGTACTGCTTGTGGGCGGTAAAGGTGTAAGCCAATACGAAGCAGGCGAAGTTTGGTATTACCTAGACCGCTTTGTCGGTATTTCTCCGACCATAGTAGAAATGGAGCGTTTAGGTAGCCTAGATTTAAATAATTACAGCCACATTGTACTAGCGAATGGCAATTATTCGGGCTTACCTGATAGTGATAAAGTTGCCATTAAAAGCTGGGTAAGAAAAGGCGGCGTAATTTGGGGCCACAAAGGCGGCGCTAAATTTTTAGCTGATCAGCAATTACTTAAGGCTAATTATTTATCTAGGCAAGATGTAGCCAGCGCTTTTAATACTCAAGGGCTAAATTACGCAGATAAAGATCATTTAGCTGGGCGACAACGTATAGCCGGCGCTATTTTTAATACCGATGTGGACACCACGCATCCACTTACATTTTCGCTTAATCGCGAAACATTACCAGTATTTAAAAATAGCACTTGGTTATTAGAAAAATCATCCGCACCGTTCGTAAACATACTCACTTACCCACAAAAACCACTACTAGCAGGGTTTACCGATGGCGTAAATGAGCAGCAAATTGCCGGTGCAGCAGCCATGATTGCTCACTCATACGGGCGTGGCAGTGTTATTGCAATGACCGATAACCCCGTTTTTAGAGGATACTGGTACGGCACAAGTCGATTACTCAGTAATGCGTTATTTTTTGGGCATACATTTAGAGTGAGAGGCGATTAAGTACACTGTTAAAGTGGCGTTAAACAAGTAACAAAAGCCCACACTTGTTTAGCGCCCGCTTCCTTTAATACTCGGGTAGCTGCGTTGAGCGTTGCGCCTGTGGTCATTACATCATCGACTATTGCTACTGTTTTTCCGCTCATATCTTGTGTACATACAAAGGCATTTTTTACATTTTGAATCCGTTTGGCTTTAGATAGTCGGGACTGTGCTTGCGTGGCTTTATTTCGTGTAAGCGCATTACTAATGCAAGCGTGTTTGGCTAAACAAGGCTGCCATACTTGACTGACCTGATTAAACCCTCGTGTTAAAAAACGGCGTTGATGCAAGGGTAGAATGATAAAAATGTCGGGCTGGGTAGCTAAATTTTCAAAAAATAGAGCAAGTTGGCATTTAATTACTTGTTGCAGTGCTTTTTTATAATGAATTTGATTATTAAATTTGAGGCGTTTAAGCCAGTGCTCAAAAGGGGGTTGGTAAAAAGCGCAGGCAAAGAGCTTATCAAATTCGCAATTTGGAAACATTTCTACAATATCAGGGCGGTGTAATAAATTGCTGTATTTATTCAAATCAAACACGTTTAAATCTGCCAAACAATAGTTACACAGGGCCTCTTGAGTACTAACAACCCCCTGACACTGCAAGCAGTAAGAGGGAAACAGCCAGTTAAAGAATGTGTGCTGCATTGACAGCTCCTTGCGTTGCTTTCGCATTATTAACCGTTATGATGGAGCTAAGTTTGGTTAAGGTTAGGCAAATATGCAAAGCGAGTTAGTTTTATTACATGGTTGGGGTATGAATCAAGGCGTATGGCAATTAGTGCAGCCAGAGTTAACGTTTTTATACAGTGGCTCGGTGCGCAGTATTGACCTGCCTGGCTTTGGCAACAGCAATAGCAATAGCTGCCCAAGCCCTTATAATTTGCACGATGCGGCTGAAATCGTAAGCGAGCAACTTAGCTCTGGCTCTATTGTAATGGGTTGGTCGCTAGGAGGGTTGTTTGCATTGTATATTGCAAAGCATTGGCCTGAAAAAGTTTCAAAAGTTATTTTAGTTGCCTCAACCCCTTTTTTCGCCGAGGCAGATGATTGGCCTGGCATAAAAGCCAGCGTGCTTGAGCAATTTAAAGAGCAATTAGTTAATCACCGAGAAAAAACCATAGAGCGCTTTTTAGCTATTCAGGCTATGGGGAGCGAGTCGGCACGCGATGATATAAAGCAGCTAAAGCAATTGTTAAACCAGTATAATGCCCCAGAAAGTGAAGCGTTAAGTGCGGGTTTAAACATTTTACAAAATGATGATTTGCGCGACGTATTTACACATTGCCCAGTGCCTATAAAAGCGATATTTGGTCGTTTAGATGCGCTGGTACCTTACAAAGCAATTAATAAAATGGCAGCACTAAATGCTGAGTTTGAATACGAAGTACTAGACAAAGCTTCGCATGCACCGTTTATTTCTCACAAAAAAGAGTTTTTATCTGCCGTTAAATCAATGCTTTAAAACAGCCTAAAGAAAGGTCCTGTTTAAAGCTTTATTTTGGCCATAAAGTGAGCGATAATTAAACAATATTTATTTTTTGGAGGTACAGCATGGCTATTGGTTCAGTATTTAATAGTGGTGTAGAAGGGTTTAATCGTGCAAGCCAAGGTATAGAGCGAGCAAGCGCAGAGATAAACCGTGCCACCATTGAAGAGCAAGACGATACACAGCTAGCCCAACAGCGCCAGTTAACAGCAGCGAGTTCAGATGAAGCTGTAACAGCGCCTGTTGCACAACCCGCTCGAGTTGACGAAGCGCTTGTTAATTTAAAAGTCGAAGAATTTAATGCCAAAGCAAACACGCAATCTATTCAAACGGCTGATGAAGTGCTTGGTACGTTAATCGATATTAAAGTTTAACCGTTATGAATATTGTCACGCCATTTCCGTCTATCAATATAAATACCGCCAATGTTTATACGGAAACCGCTCGGCGTGACAACCAACTGCGCGACGTTATTCCTGCCCCTGCTCCTAATAGCGCCAGCAATACCGAAACCAAAGCGCAAAGTGATGCTGATAAAGCAAAGCTGCCAACAAGTGCAGACTCCGCTACGTACGATGCAACCGGTAAGCTGAATGATGAGCAAACTGTTGAGCAGCGTCAGCAAGGCAGTGAAGATTCAAATAACGAACAGCAACAAAATCCACAAGCAAGCGAAGACACCTCCGAGGAAGAACAAGAGCAGCAACAGCTTGAAATAGAACAGCAGCAAATTAAAGAGCTTAAAGCGCGCGACACTGAAGTGCGTGTGCATGAGCAAGCTCATGCATCGGTGGGTGGGCAGTATGCAGGCTCGCCAAGCTATGAATACCAACGAGGACCAGATGGCACTAATTACGCGGTAGGCGGTGAGGTACAAATTGATGTATCTGTAATTCCCGGCGATCCGCAAGCCACTATAGAGAAAATGCAAACGGTACGTGCAGCCGCACTTGCCCCAGCAGAGCCATCAAGTGCCGACAGGGCAATCGCGGCTGATGCAACCCAAAAAATGGCCGCAGCACAAGCTGAATTATCAGCCCCTGCTGACGATGAAGTGCAAGCACAAGAGCCACAAAGTGCGTTATCAATAAACGAAACCAGCACCGCTGAGTCTCAAAGCGATACTAATACAGAGCAATCACGCGATCCTGAAGTAGACGCTCGAGCTGGCCGTATTGCTAATTTTTATCAAATGACTAGCTCGCCACAAAACGAGAGTGGTTTTTCTGCGTTTGGTTAAAACTAGTTAAGCACAATTAAAAAAAGCTGCTCAATGAGCGGCTTTTTTGGTTTAGTAAGTTAACAGCGTTTATTTTTTTACTTTTGCATTAGCAAATGCATCGGCAAAGGCATTACCCATCATGGCGTTACCGTTATCGCGCTTTGGTTTTGCTGCATGCGGTTGCTGGCCTTGGTTACTGCGTTGCTTTTGCGGCGCAGCAGCGGGTTTATTGCTTGTGTCTATTTCATCATCTAAGCGCATAGTAAAGCTAATACGCTTACGTGGGGCATCTACCTCAACCACTTTTACTTTTACAATGTCACCGGCTTTTACTACTTCGCGAGGATCAGAGATAAACTTATTAGTAATTGCCGAAATATGCACTAGGCCATCTTGGTGTACACCTACATCAACAAACGCACCAAAGTTAGCTACATTAGAAACCACACCTTCCAAAATCATTCCAGGTTTTAAGTCTGTGATTTTTTCTACGCCGGCTTTAAATTCAGCAGTTTTAAACTCAGGACGAGGATCGCGCCCAGGTTTATCTAGCTCTTTAATGATGTCGGTTACAGTAGGTAAGCCAAACTTCTCGTCGGTGTAGTCATTAGCAACCAGTTTATTTAAAAACTCGCTGTTGCCAATTAAGCTATTTACATCAAGGTTGTTACGCTCACAAATAAGTTTAACAACAGGATAAGCCTCAGGATGAACAGATGAGTTATCAAGTGGATCTTTCCCGTTATTAATTCGCAAAAAGCCTGCAGCTTGCTCAAACGCTTTTGGTCCTAAACGCTCAACTTTTTTAAGTTCGCTACGTTTAGTAAACGTGCCGTTAGTGTCGCGGTAATTTACTATATTTTGCGCTAAGGTTTTATTTAACCCCGACACGCGAGTAAGGAGCGGCACCGACGCCATATTTAAATCAACACCCACAGAGTTTACACAGTCTTCTACCACTGCGGTCAGTGTTTGGCCCAATTGGCTTTGCGATACATCGTGCTGGTATTGGCCTACACCAATTGATTTTGGCTCAATTTTAACAAGCTCGGCAAGTGGATCTTGCAGGCGACGCGCAATAGATACCGCGCCACGTAAAGACACATCTAAATCAGGAAATTCATTCGCTGCAAATTCAGACGCAGAATAAACAGATGCACCGGCTTCACTTACCATAATTTTATTTAATTTAAGCTCAGCATTAGCCTTAATAAGTTCGCCTACTAGCTTGTCAGACTCGCGTGATGCGGTTCCGTTACCAATCGCAATAAGCTCTACTTTATGCTGGCGACATAATTGCTCTAATGTACGCAACGATTTTTCCCAGTGATTTTGTGGCGCGTGGGGGAAAATAGTTTGCGTTGTAAGCAATTTACCTGTGCCATCAACTACGGCAATTTTACAGCCAGTGCGTAACCCAGGATCGAGGCCAAGCGTGGTTCGTGGCCCAGCAGGCGCGGCCATAAGTAAGTCTTTTAAGTTTTTAGCAAATACATCTATAGCGCCGGTTTCGGCTTTTTCTCGCATGGCTGCTAAAAATTCATTTTCTAAGTGTAGGCCAAGCTTTATTTTCCAAGCCCATTGCACAACGCTTAACAACCATGCGCTAGCTGCTTTATATTTCACGTCTAAGCGGTAGTGATCAGCAATCATTTGTGCGCATAGCTGGGCTGCATTTTCGCTGCTTGGCTCTGGGTTAATACTTAGCTGTAAAATACCCTCGTTTCGTGCGCGTAACATAGCAAGTGCACGGTGCGAAGGGACCTTTTTAAGAGGTTCTTGATGATCAAAGTAGTCGCGGTATTTGCTACCCGCTTGCTCTTGACCGTCAATAAGTGTGCTTTGTATGGCGCCGTGTTGGCTAATGTGGCTTCTAAATTTTGCTAATAACTTAGCATCTTCTGCAAAGCGTTCCATTAAAATAAATTTAGCACCATCAAGGGCTGCTTTGGTATCTGTAATACCTTGGTCGACATTAATATACTGCTGTGCGTGTTGCTCAGGGTCTAAGTTTGCATCGTTAAATAGCGCATCGGCAAGTGGCTCAAGGCCTGCTTCAATAGCTATTTGACCTTTGGTACGGCGCTTCGCTTTATAAGGAAGGTATAAATCTTCAAGCTCAGTTTTGCTTTGCGCGTTGGTAATATCGGCACTTAGCGCTGGCGTTAATTTATTTTGTGATTCGATGGTTGATAAAATAAAGCTGCGGCGCTCTTCAAGCTCGCGTAAATACGACAAACGTTGCTCTAAAAGGCGTAATTGCGTGTCGTCTAATCCACCGGTAATTTCTTTACGGTAACGCGCAATAAAAGGAACTGTTGCGCCCTCATCAAGTAATTTTGTAGCAGCAACAACTTGTTGCTGTTGTGCATTTAGCTCAGTGGCTAAACGTGCAGAGATATCGCTCATGCATAAACCTTTTAATACAAAAAATAAAACCAGAAAATCCCTCTGGTACTGTTATACCTAGCTTATTAAAGTTGCTATTTAATGAGTTTGGTAGGTATTTATTAGTTGAATAATATCACAGCAGGTTGTAATAAAAAGCTCTTAAAGCAAGCAATTTTGCTTGCTTTAAGATGATTGGCTTGGCTGAGCTTACAAAGTGAAAAAGCGCGCTTTAGTGAGGGTGCTCTACACTTTCTAAAACATCACTAAACGTGTGAGCAATAGGGGTAATATGTACCGGAATATGTAACGTTTTAGCTATTTGACGCGCCGAAATTAAACCGCATATTTCGTTATTAGTGGTTGTTGCTAATAAAAACATACTGCCTTGATGTTCCATTGTTTGCAGTGCATCGCCAATACTTGCATAGCTTAGGCTTTGCATACTTACACCACTAAGTTGACTAATAGGTGTCATAATGTAGCGTAGGCTCACTTCATTGCGAGTGGTATTTAACCGCTGTGCAATGGCTGTAATTTTAGCGCTTTGTAAGTCGGCACTTGAAACAATACCAATTAATTTTTGCGCCTCATCAGTTACCAATACATAGTCAGAATGCTCTGCTAACACCTGTTTAAGCGCATCGTTAATTGTTGTGTCGTATGGAGCGCGAATAGGCGTTTTTTGGGTAAAGTTATTGATTACGGTTAATGCCGGAGACGTTAAATCAATAGCGGCTTGTGGCTCTTCAAACGTGCTTGCAATAACAGCATTAGAAATATTTTGGGTACGCAATTCTTTAAAGTTAGACATGGTAGTCACCTTATTCGTTATAAAATTTAATCAAAAAGTAAAATTGTGAATTAAATTAAATAGCTAGGTGGACCACGTTGATATGCCGTACTAAAAGGACGGTTTAGCTTTGTACTTTGGTATAAAGATGAAACTGCATTAGGTAGCGGTTGAAACAACCTAATAGCAAATGCATTAACATGAGAATCTAAGTCAATGTCGGGGGTTGCTTGGTCAGGAAATTCACAAGCGATAAAATGATTAGATACACTGGCGTTATCTATACTTACTTCGGTGGTATTGGCGTGCAGTGTCAAACTCACACTCATTAAAAGTGCAAACAATACGGCATTACTACATATGCGCTGTACTAAGTTTGACATAGCCATTACCTTAAAAATCAGGTTAAAAATAAACCTGCGGACTTAATATATATCCTAATGAGATATATTACACAATAAAAAATTTACCTGATCTGAATCAAAGTCATTCCCTATTAATAATGTTATGGGGGATTATTTTTGATATTCAATACTATTTACATACCATTCTTTTTTACCTTGCGGTGTAGGTACCTCAAAATCATCGTCTACTTGTTTTTTTATCAAGGCGCGCGCCATCGGTGAGTCAATTGATATGTAGTCTTTGCGGTCGTATATTTCATCAGGTCCCACAATTCTAAATTTTTTTATCTCGCCTTGCTCGTTTTCTATTTCTACCCATGCACCAAAAAATACTTTACCGTCTTGCTGCGGTGAGTAATCAATAATTTTTAAATCGGGTAGGCGTTTGCGCAAATACCGAACGCGGCGATCAATTTGGCGCAGTAAGCGCTTATTGTATTGATAATCTGCGTTTTCTGAGCGATCGCCAAGGCTTGCCGCCCAGCTCACTATTTTAGTAACTTCAGGGCGTTTAACGTTCCATAAATGGTCGTGCTCTTGCTGTAATTGTATGTAACCTTCGCGGGTTATTAAATTTGTTTTCATCGGCTTTTATTCATTAACTCTAATGCTGTGCACGTTATTAAACTTGCTAAAATTTGTCGAGTGTAAAATTTAGGGCGTGTTGTTCCTTGATGGTCGAATTTGCAGCAGTATGTTTGGTTTTTAGGCAAGGCGGAGCCTATGAAGTGTGGTTATTCCCCATAAATAGGCGATAACGCAGCATAAATGCCAAACATGCGCTGCCCTTCGGGTTCTGCCTAGGGGCGATAAACTCGTTGTTGCTCGG
>NZ_PNCT01000032.1:0-79700 GCF_005887365.1 Pseudoalteromonas sp. S3785
ACTGCGACTGAGGTTGGGAGTTGTCTTTAGATAGAACAATTTCGTTTCCCTCGCTTAAAAGAATCTTATATTGTGTGTGTAAGATGTTGTCAGTGTGAAAAGCGGTTCATGTGAGGTGGTGACCTTATATGGGCCGTTTTTATTTTATAAGCACTATTTTTTGCCCCTGCCCTTGTACGTTAATACGCTTAATTAAATGATCTATTTTGAGGCTAAGAACCATATTAATAGCTGAGTAAAAATTCGCTATTCAATTGTTTTAAATGCGCGTTTTAAACATACACAGCCACACATCACCCCCACCAAAGGATTTACTATTTATTGCGGATTGGAATTATTCAATTATAAAGTTATTCTTTTGTTTTAGCTGTTTAATGGTATTTTCATTCTCTTTTAAAAATACATTAAACTTTCTAATAAGATGTGGGTGCTTAATGCTCGATAGCATAAACGCTTGATGATCAACTGGCAGCTGATGCTGAAAAAACACAGGTACAGGGGTATCGAAAAACTCCTCAATATTGTACTTAAGTACATCGTGTGAAATATATATACAATCAACTCGCTCTTTATGCAGCAAGTAAATCATCTCAATAACATTATCATTTTCGATTACTTTTAAGTTAGGCATTGAAGTTAATTTATTAAGCCCTTGTAATGTAAAACCACGCACTTTTGCAAGTGATTTGCAGTCTTCAAGTTTAATATTGTCTTTTAAACTTGCTATACCTGTATGTGTAACTAATGAAGGCACAGAATAATTAATGCTTTGCTGGTGCTGACGTTTGTAGCTTACTTGCCAATTAGGGTTATCTGGATATTTAAAATCAACATGGTGATGCTCTATAAACTCTTTATATAGGCGAGGAATTGGTAAAGTATAAAACTCAAACTTGATATTTTGCTGTTTTGCAAATAACTCCAGCAGCTCTTTGCTAAAACCAAAATAATCACGTTTGTAAGTACCACTACCATCGTAATAAGGCATATACTCGATATTTTCTACGCCTATTACATATTTTTCATTTGGTTGTGCTTGGGTTGGGCTTATTGCTATAAGCCCATACACAAGTGCTAAAGTGTAAATCAGTTTGATAGTTTAACGTCACTTTTATTGGTTGATACCTAAACTTATATAACATAATTGCAGTTAATTAAAGTTTATATTTATTTAAAGAAGAGCGAACGAATCGCCCTTAAAAATTAGCTTTTGTCGCGGGGTTTAAATTCTAACACTGTGGCATTAATGCAATACCTATCCGTACCTCTAGGCCCTTCACCTATAAATAAGTGCCCTAAATGAATACCTGAACTTTTAGATTTAAGCTCAATTCGTGTCATTCCCCAGCTTGTATCCTTGTGTTTAGTCACACTATTTTTTACTGGATGCTTAAACGACAGCCAACCTGTGCCCGAATTAAATCTATCTCGAGTATCAAACAAGGGTTCACCACTTAACTTATCTACAAATACGCCATCGGGGGTATTTTTAAATTCCTTATACTCTTTGCAATACGGTCTGTCTGTGCGCTCATGAAATGCCACCTCGTATGCATCACTATCACCTAACTTAAATGCACCCAGCGCTTTATAAAATTCAGCGGGGGACGCGTAGCCTTGATGTGCATACACCTCCTTACCATTTTCTAAAAATAAAATTGTAGGGGTTGCCCACGTTGCCGATTTTATAGTTAACCCTTTGAGTTCATCTGCATGGCGAAAGGTTAAAGGAATTGAGCCTTTATAATCATTTACTACTAATTTTTTAAATTTTTCGCAGTAAGGGCAATACTCCCGCGAATCGAGTACCACAATATGCTTGCCGCTTAGTAAAAAGTTATTGTCTACATCTACTTTTTTAGTTTTATTAAAAACCACACCTGTGGCGTGATCTGGGCAATAGCCATTTGGGTTCTTTTGTAAATAATTTTGATGGTACTCCTCAGCAGATACAAACCCCTCAAGCGGTTTTATTACTGTTTTTATTTGGCCATAGCCTGTTTCTGTTAATAACAGCTGATACTCGGCTTTAACTTGATCTGCAAGCTGCGCTTGCTCTTTTGTGGTAGTAAGAATAATTGATCGGTACTGCGTGCCAATATCATTACCTTGGCGGTTCAATTGTGTAGGATCATGGCTTTCAAAGTAATTTTGTATCAATGCTTTAGAAGAAATCACATTGCTGTTGTACATAACTTGCACTACTTCAGCGTAGTTATTTTCGTCAAAACGACGAGATTGGTCGGTAATATTTTTATAGGTTGCTTTAAAACCGTGTCCATCAGCATAACCCGACTCTGCATCTATAACCCCCTCTAGTGCTTCGTAACGTTTTTCGGCTCCCCAAAAACACCCAGAGCCTAGCACTATGGTTTTTATGTGCATGGTGGCCGCTACGTTACTGTGCTCTATTTTTTCTGTTGATAAAGCAAAACAGCCAGCGCTAAAGGTAATAGCAGCGCCCAATAAATAAACTGTTCGAGAAAATGTCATAAATACCTCTTAATACCTGCGTGTTTTAATTAAGACCTAACCAACCATGTTTTAATTTCAGCAAATAAATACGTACTAAATTTGTATTCAGTTTGAGTCTACATTTTATCTTCGCCGGTTTTCTTATGGCTAGGTACTGATTAAATTGACAAAACTATGTTAGCTTTGCTTCACGTTGTATAAAAAGATTAAGTTATGACTGCATTATCACAGGTATTTACTTTAACAAATAACAGTTTGCTATTAGATGCCACACAGCATAAACAAAACAATGTGTTAGACACTCAAAAAAAAATTTGGGCGCTCACTAAGAATCTAAAGCAAAGTAACGAATTTATCGATTTAGTCCCAGGCATGAACTCTTTAACGCTTTATTTAAAATCGGCTCATAATTTAGAAAAATGGAAAAACGCTCTCCCAGATTTATGGGACAAAGTTCACGCATCAACATTTACAGGCACTCATCATAAAATACACACTACTTATGAAGGAGAAGATTTAGATTTTGTTGCCAAACAAACTAACTTAACACCCCAGCAAATTATTCAAATACACAGTCAAACCACTTACCACGTTTTATTTTTAGGGTTTCAGCCCGGTTTTGCCTACCTTCATGGATTAGACTCACGCTTGCATATCCCACGCAGAGATACGCCGCGTACTAAAGTGCCTAAAGGTGCGGTTGCTTTAGGTTCAGATCAAACCGCCATTTACCCTGCAGAAACACCTGGCGGTTGGCATATTATTGGCCACACTAATACGCCTCTTTTTGATAGCACACACGCAGAACCTTGCTTACTCAAACCCGGCGATACGCTATCGTTTGTTTCAATAAACACAGTGCAAGGAGCATAACGTGATAAAAGTTCTTAAACCCGGCGTACAACTTACAATTCAAGATAGCGGACGCTACGGTTATCGACATTTAGGTGTTAGCCAAGCGGGTTGTTTAGACCCTTACGCACAAATAATTGCTAATAAATTAGTGGGTAACAAAGATAATGAAGCTGTGCTTGAGGTGACATTAGGCCTGTGCGAGTTACAGTTTGAATCCGATACAGTTATCGCATTACAAGGCGCTGATTTAAACGCTGCGCTTGATGAAACACCCTTGTACCCAGGCTGGAGCTACCAAGTAAGAGCGAAACAAACTTTAAGTTTTGATACGGGTCGCGCTGGTTTGCGTGCCTATGTAGCCGTACAAGGTGGTATTGATGTTAAAGATGTGATGGGCTCAAAATCAACCGATTTAAACGCGCTCTTTGGTGGTTTAGCAGGTAAAGCGCTTAGTGAGGGCGACATTATCGCGATAAAAACATCGCCCGTGACAATAACGCGCTTTAGACAGCGCGGTGCTATTACCCCGCCTAAATTGAAAGTGATTCGGGTTCACGCGAGTCCGCACGCACAGCTATTAGGTGATACGCTTCTTAAACAGTTTTTCTCCAAACCCTTTAAAGTCAGCCATAACAGTAACAGAATGGGACTTAGACTAACAAACGAAAGCCCCTTAACTCATAGTCATTCACTGCCCTCATTGGGCACAGGCCCAGGCTCGATTCAATTACCGCCCAGTGGCGAACCTATTGTATTACTTAATGATGCTCAAACAACCGGTGGCTACCCATTACTTGGTACGGTAATAGAGGCTGATTTACATCAATTTGCCCAATTTAGACCCGGTGACTCTATTGAATTTAAGCAGGTAAGCCATGAGCAAGCTAAATTGGCAAAACAAAAGCTTGAAGGTCACTTACACCAGCTCAGCTTGGCGCTTAAATACAGTTAATTATAAAAGTGGGCAATTAAGCCTCTATTTGGCGGCTATTTAAAATAGCTAACTGCGCTTTGCTTAGAGGCAATAATAAGCTGAGTTTAGGTAGTTAATAGCTTTAAACACAAAAAATATACAGTAAGACAATTAAGTTTTACTTTAAATTTCGCACAACTTTAGTGCATTTGTGTGAAGTGAATTTTTTAAAACAATGCGCTAACAGCCTTACTAACGCCACTTTTAATAATAAATTTGGTGTAAATATAAACGCACCTTCACACAAAGCACCAACATGGTGCGAAAGCATTGCACTTGGTGCATAAATTATTCTTAATTAATTGCAAAAGCAGTGTGACTTGAGTAATTATTTCTGATAAAACAAGGTTTCGCAGTACAGCAACGTTGCTTTGCTGCACACATAATAGGAATGAGGAGTTACTATGTGTTCAATTTTTGGTGTATTAGATATTAAATCTAACGCCACTCAGTTGCGTACCCAAGCAATTGAAATGTCAAAGTTACTAAGGCACCGCGGCCCAGATTGGTCTGGTGTATATTCATCTGAAAAAGCGATTTTAGTGCATGAACGCTTAGCTATTGTAGGTGTTTCAAGTGGCGCACAACCATTATATAACCCTGAAAAAACAAATATATTAGCGGTTAACGGCGAAATTTATAATCATAAAGAGCTGGCAGCAGAGTTAGAAGTTGATTTTGAATTTCAAACTCAATCAGACTGTGAAGTTATTCTAGCGTTATACAAACAAAAAGGGCCTGAGTTTTTAGATGACCTAAATGGTATTTTTGCATTTTGTTTATACGATGAAGAAAACGATGCGTACTTAATTGGCCGAGATCACATTGGTATTATTCCACTTTATACTGGCCACGATGAGCATGGTAATTTTTATGTTGCTTCTGAGCTTAAAGCGCTCTCGCCAATTTGTAGGCATATTGAAGAGTTTCCTCCAGGTCATTACCTTTATAGCAAAGATGGAGAGCTTAAGCCTTATTACAAACGCGACTGGGAAACTTTCGATGCAGTTAAAGATAACAGTGCACAAGCGCAAGACGTAAAAGAAGCGTTAGAGGGCGCTGTAAAACGCCAGCTAATGTGTGATGTACCTTATGGCGTATTGCTATCAGGTGGTTTAGACTCGTCGGTTATTTCGGCTATTACGCAACGTTTTGCTGCTAAACGTATTGAAGATAACGATGAAAGTGACGCATGGTGGCCTAAGCTACATTCATTTTCTGTTGGCCTTGAGGGGTCACCTGATTTAGCCGCTGCGCAAAAAGTAGCGGATATGATTGGCACAGTGCATCACCCTATTCACTTTACCATTCAAGAAGGTATTGATGCGCTTCGTGAGGTTATTTACCACATTGAAACGTACGATGTAACTACCATACGTGCTTCAACGCCAATGTACCTAATGGCGCGCCAAATTAAAGCTATGGGTATTAAAATGGTGTTATCGGGCGAAGGCGCTGATGAACTATTTGGTGGCTATTTATACTTCCATAAAGCACCAAACGCACAAGAATTCCATGAAGAGCTAAACCGTAAAGTGTCAAAGCTGCATATGTTTGACTGTTTACGTGCTAATAAGTCAATGGCTGCATGGGGCGTAGAAGCACGTGTACCGTTTCTTGATAAAGAGTTTGTTGATGTGGCTATGCGTATCAACCCTGAAGCTAAAATGTGTAAAGATGGCAAAATTGAAAAGCACATTTTGCGCGAAGGTTTCGATGGCTACCTGCCTGAAGAAGTACTGTGGCGCCAAAAAGAGCAATTCTCTGACGGTGTTGGCTACAGCTGGATAGACACGTTAAAAGAGTTTGTAAACGAGCAAGTAAGTGACCAAGAGCTTGCTAATGCTAAGTTTAAATATCCAATTAATACGCCAGATTCAAAAGAAGCCTATTACTATCGCTCTATTTTTGAATCACATTTCCCAGGTGATGCATCAGCTAAATGTGTACCACATGGTAAGTCGGTTGCGTGTTCAACCCCTGAAGCACTTGCATGGGATGCATCATTTCAAAATAATGCTGACCCATCAGGCCGTGCTGCAGGCGTCCACAACGACGCGTATGCAAGCAAAGGCTAAACGCACCTTTTTATCGCAATGTAGGCTCAAGCAGCCTATGTTGCGGTATATAAAGCATCTCTATTCAGTTCCTGTATTTTCTAGTTCACGTTTTAACTTAGCTGGTTCACGTGCGTTAATTGTTATTTATAAACAAGGGTTAAGTACGCGCGTAATGCAAAATATTGCCGCAAATTCGCAGCACCCTGCGACCGTTTTTTTAAATGAAAGCGAAATTTCTCGCCATATATGTAACATTCGCTGGTTTAACCAAACATCAGAAATTAAGCGCTGTGGCCATGGCACCCTTGCTGCTGCAAACTGTTTATTAGCCCACTTTGGCTTTTGCCCTTTATACTTTATTTCGAACGATAAAGAGCGGTTTAAAATAAAGCGTGATAAAGGCCGTGTGCAACTTCAGCTAGCGGCTATTAATTTAAAAAAGGTTGATAAGGTTAATAGTCTTAGAGGTGTATTTTCACATTCTATAAAAGCAACTTACTCAACAGCTCATAAGAGCGGTTATACCGTTGTACTGTTTAACCACATAGTTGATTTAAAGCAATTAAAGGTTGATTTTACGCGCCTAGCAAAAGTGCATAACAATGCGGTAATTGCATTGCAAATACATAGTATTGATAAAAGCAATGCCTGCGCGCATTTTAGGTATTTTGCGCCGCAATTTGGGGTAAATGAAGATTCGGCTACAGGCTCCGCTGTGTCGGTTATAGCGCCACTTATTTTTAGACTACATGGTTTAAATGAAGCAACTCTTATTCAGCAGTCATCAAAAGGTGCGCTGCTAAACTATACATTTAACAGCAATCAGGTCGTTGTAAATTAAGCTGTTACATTGGCCTTAGTAGGCAAAGTGCAAAATAGCTTTTCTCGTCCTGCCATGTTTGTTCAAGCGATAAATTAGCTTGGGCAGCAAGGTTTTTAAACGACTCAAGCGTATATTTGTGCGAGTTCTCAGTGTGGATGCTCTCTCCCGCTACAAAGTCTATTTGCTTATCGTTAATAACCACACTTTGATTACACTTGCTCACTAAATGCATTTCAATGCGGCTGTGCACTTCGTTAAATCGCGATTCGTGTTTAAAATTATCTAAAATAAACGTGCCATTTAATTCGTTATTTATACGCTGTAGTAAGTTTTTATTAAAGGCGGCGGTAATGCCGGCTTTATCATCGTAGGCATCTAGTAACACTTGTCGTTCTTTTACTAAATCAATTCCTATTAATACATAACCATCAACGCCGCACAAACGGAAAAAATTTTTCAT
This sequence comes from Pseudoalteromonas sp. S3785, assembly GCF_005887365.1. Classification (NCBI taxonomy): domain Bacteria; kingdom Pseudomonadati; phylum Pseudomonadota; class Gammaproteobacteria; order Alteromonadales; family Pseudoalteromonadaceae; genus Pseudoalteromonas; species Pseudoalteromonas sp. S3785. Next base: position 7,647 of record NZ_PNCT01000032.1, read on the forward strand.
GATTTCTATGGCTTTTACTGGCGCAAAGTTACCTAGTGTAGAACCTGGAAAATAAACTAAATTTGTTTGGCTATCTAAAGCAGTGTCTTTTGTTAGCTGCTTAACCATTTGGCTATGGGTAAAATCACCTAACAGTGGCGTAATGGCCAGCTCCGGGAATAACGGCGATAAATGCGCTAACGAGTAATTAAGCATTTCTGATGATATTTCAAAGGGGACAAAGGTTTTTACGTTGCTCATATGGGCAAGTAAATACGCGACCTTTTTACCTGAGCCACAGCCAGGCTCAATAATTGATAGGTTTTCTGGCAATATATTAGCGATAGCTTTTGAGTAATTCTCTAAGATGGCAAGTTCAGTACGGGTAACATAGTACTCTTGCAAAGAGGTTATTTGCTCGAATAATGCCGCCCCTTTATCATCGTAAAAATACTTACACGGCAACGACTTTTGCTGTTGAGCAAGTCCATGTAATACATCATTTAAAAAGTCTAGATCGGTTATTGATTGCTGATTAATTGCTGTTACTTGGCTCATAGTAAGTCCTTTGCTAGTCTTATGCCGCTGCACATCCACGCTTGGTGTGGATAAAAAAAGTTACGGTAGGTCTGTCTTAAATGATCTTTTGGGGTAAACACACACCCGCCACGTAAAACCATTTGGTTATTCATAAATTTACCATTGTACTCCCCTGCATCTCCGCTAAAGGGTTTGAAGCCTGGGTAAGGTAAATAAGCGCTATTAGTCCACTGCCAGCATGTATCACTTAAATGTGAGATGGTATCTGGCTGTTTACATACAGTTGGCGTGAGCAAATTATTTTGCGGTTGTTTAAGTACTTGCTGCTGGGCTACATACTCCCATTCAAATTCAGTAGGTAGACGCGCACTCACAAAATTAGCGTAAGCTGCCGCTTCAAAATAATTTACATGACTCACTGGGGCATCTAAATTTAAGGGCTGCAATCCGTAGAGGGTAAATTCAAACCACTGCCCCTCAATAGACTGCCAGTATAAAGGGTGACTAACTTGCTGAGCGTTTACATTAGCCCAGCCATCACTTAACCAAAATGAGGGAGTTTTATATCCCCCCGCCTCTATAAATTGTAAATACTCTCTATTTGTCACTAGTCGGTTTGCAAACCTAAACGGATGAATAAGAGCTTGATGTTTAGGTTGCTCGTTATCGTACGAAAAGCCATTTTTGGCATCAGCCCCTATATTGGTTATGCTTTGGCTAAATTCGGTATATTTTAAAGTGCCTAACGAATAACTACCCTCGATTAGGTTACTCGGGGCTTGGCGGTAGACAGGAAAACTAGGATTAACCGAAAAATTATATTTAATATCCATCAGCATGAGCTCTTGATGTTGTTGCTCATGATTCAGCCCAAGTTCTATTATATTACACAGTGTTTGGTTAGTGCCTGATTGAAGTAGCTCATTGACGGCATTATCAACATAGGCTCTGTAGCGCATCACCTCCTCTAAACTAGGGCGAGATAAACATCCTCTATTCGCACGCTTAAATTGCTCACCTATGCCATTGTAGTAGGAGTTAAACAATACCTTAAATTGTTCATCAAAGAGTGTGTAGTTAGGCAGGTACTTTGCAAGTAAAAATGTTTCAAAAAACCAGGTGGTGTGTGCTAAATGCCATTTTATTGGACTTACATCATCCATTGCTTGTAATTGGCAGTCTTCTGCACTTAAATCTTTTATAAGCGTAAGGCTATGTTGGCGAACTAGCTGAAATTGTGCCTGTGTTTTCTCAAAGCTGTGCACTTCGTTCGCTTGCGTGTTTAGCATATTTAAGTTCGTCCCTTTTCACTCTTTTGTGATTAAAATATAGCCTACCTCAGATTTTACCTTTATGCATGTAACATAATGATTAAACTGGTAATAAACCCGTTCATATTGAAGGGAAATTCATTTACTAATAAACGAATTTTATGAGGTAGCATTAATTTTAGTTTAATAACAAACTAATTTTTAACACTCACTGAATTAACAATAGCTTATATTTCTATCTATAAATAGCATTTAGCACTAAGTAATCAGTGATTTATAACCAAATAGTTTTACATTTACGATTTAACTCATACACTATTAAGGGTATGATCTATGATTAAATTAATTAGTTCTCAAATAAGTTTTATTGTAAATATTGCAACTTACTTTAGAGGTAATTAACTTAGTATTACGCCGGAGCTCTCTGGCTTGTTAGGACAACATAAGAGGTATTCATGAGCGAAAATCATGACAAGTATAGTATTGATAATACGGACTACACCGTAGGTCAAGATAACGTACAAAAATGGGGGTTTGATATACATAATCCTGTTTTTGGTATTAGTGCCGGTTTGATTGTCATCTTTTTAGTCGCCATTCTTGTTACTGATGCGCAAACAGCAAAATCAACACTTGATGGTATTAAACTCGATATAATAAATAACTTTGATGCGTTTTTTATGTGGGCAGCAAACTTCTTTGTTATTTTTTGCTTGGCGCTGATTGTATCGCCATACGGTAATGTCCGTTTAGGTGGAGAAGGAGCCAAACCAACGCACTCGCGTATGTCATGGCTTGCAATGTTATTTGCTGCAGGTATGGGTATTGGGTTAATGTTTTGGGGTGTTGCAGAGCCAGTAGCTTACTTTACAGGCTGGTACGAGACCCCGCTAAATGTAACCGCTAATACACCAGAAGCTGCAAAAGTAGCAATGGGAGCTACTATGTTTCACTGGGGGCTTCATCCATGGGCAATTTATGCTGTTGTAGCACTCTCCCTTGCGTTTTTTACTTATAATAAAGGTCTTCCTTTATCAATCCGCTCGATTTTTTATCCACTATTAGGCGACAAAGCGTGGGGGTGGCCTGGTCATATTATTGATATTCTTGCTGTGCTTGCTACTTTGTTTGGCCTTGCAACCTCGTTAGGTTTGGGGGCGCAACAAGCTTCTGCAGGTATTAATCATGTATTTGGTACTGAAGGTGGTGTAGGCGCGCAATTATTAGTTATTATAGGCGTTACTTTGCTGGCTATTATTTCAGTTGTGCGCGGTATTGATGGCGGCGTAAAAGTACTTAGTAATATAAATATGCTTATCGCATTTGCCTTACTCTTATTTGTTGGTTTAGTTGGCTTTGCAGTGGCAATTGGTAATGTACCAAACACGGTAATGGGCTACATCGAAAATATTATCCCGCTGAGCAACCCACATGGTCGTGAAGACGAAACATGGATGCACGGGTGGACAGTTTTTTACTGGGCATGGTGGATTTCGTGGTCACCGTTTGTAGGTATGTTTATTGCGCGTGTCTCTCGTGGTCGTACAATTAGAGAGTTTTTAATCGCTGTATTATTAATTCCTACTGCGGTTACTATTTTATGGATGTCTATTTACGGCGGTATAGCCATCGACCAAGTTGTGCAAGGTGTAGGCAGCTTAGGCGTAAACGGTTTAACCGATGTACCTATGGCAATGTTCCAAATGCTAGACGAATTGCCAATGTCGAGCGTGCTTTCGTTCCTTGCTGTGGTTTTAGTATTAGTGTTTTTCATTACCTCTTCTGACTCGGGTTCATTAGTTATCGACTCTATTACAGCAGGCGGTAAAGTAGATGCACCTGTACCACAACGTATTTTTTGGGCTACGGTTGAGGGCTCTATTGCCGCTGCACTTTTATGGATTGGCGGTACAGAAGCAATTCAAGCGCTGCAAGCGGGGGCTGTTTCAACGGGCCTTCCGTTTACTTTAGTGTTACTACTTATGTGTGTAAGCCTATTGTTAGGGCTACGTACTGAGCCTCGTGCTGCTAAGTAGTTAGCTTTAATAAAATAACTATAAAAAACGCCGCATTATTTGCGGCGTTTTTATTGACTAAAATAAACGTTGTTTAATAAATTTAAAAATAGATTTAGCTTAGTAACTCACCCAATGGTGTATCATCACGGTAATGATATTGCACCTGTGCAATCAGCAACTCTGCTGTAGCTAATGCATCAGTTAGTGCATTATGGTTTTGGTACGCAGGCAAAGAGTAGCGACTTCGACAGTCAGTTAGCCTCAGTGAACCTACTTTTTGATTAAACAACCGCCCTATTAACCCTTGTCGGGCGCGCAATGCTCGTTGCTCAAGTTCCATAGTGTCGACTAACGCAAACTGGATCCCTTCGTTAATTCGCGCAAGTAATGCATTATTCAAAAAGTGCCGCTCTATCGCTGCATAATGTACCACCACGACTTTACCACTAAGTGCATCAAGTAGCGGTCTTAGCCGAGAGGTTAAATCAGGGGCATCATCTACTTCTGAGTGAGTAATACCATGAATAACAATCGACTCCTCACTTAAGCTTTTACGCGGTTGTACCACCCAATGTTTAGCATCTGTGCAATACACTCTTTGCAATGTAAAAGGGACTAAGCCAATACTAACTATATCGTCTACCTCACTATTTAGACCGGTTGTCTCAAAATCAAGAGCTACAAACGAAATGTCTTTTATTGGCGTGTGCGTATCACCATAAGCGTGCTGATAAAACGCTTTTAAATGCTCATTTTTAGCGTTTTTAGCCAACGTTTTATAATGGGCCTGCCAGTCAAAATACGATTGTTTAGCCATTCGTTACTTAACACCCGCATTGGCTGAGTAGCTAAACTTTAAGTAGCTTTGTGCTTTTTCGAGTATGGCAAATGCTTCTTTTAAATTACGTTGCTCAAACGGCGAAAGTAAATGCGGGTCTATGTCGTTATCGGGCTCTTCTTCTTGCTCTATTTGCCATGCTTGATGGCGTATTCGCATCATGGCAATGTATTCTAACGCGTCACGTAAATCTTGCGCTTTGCCCTCAGGCAACAGACGTGACTCTATAATATCTTCAAGGCGTTCAAACGAATTTTGCTTACGAGAGCCTATTGCCAGTGCATGCACTCTTATCACATCAGAAAGCGGCGCGGTGCCTCGTCGTTTTAAGTTCATTGAGCGCTTATGCTGGCCGTTATGCTCCAGCACAAAGCCTTTAAAAAACCCAAGTGGCGGTGTGCGGTTTCGGGCATTAGCAGCCATATTCGCTAAAAATACGCGGTTTTGTTTACTTTGTTTGGCAATAAAAATTTTTAGCTCATCGGCCCACTTTGTTTTACCCCACACCCCATCTAAATCAAAAAATATAGAGCTGTTAAGCAGTGCTTGTGGTTTGGGTAAGGCTATCCATTGTGAGAATTGATCAAACCATTGCGAGCGTGTTTTGCGCCACTTTTTAAACGAGGCCATAATCTCGCCACTGCAATAGGTATAACCACATTGCGCTAAGCCATCGCACACAAAATCAGAAATATTTTGAAAGTACTCGTTATGTTTTGCATCATCATAATTGTCATCTAAAATAAGCGCGTTATCTTGATCTGTTACAATAAGCTGCTCATCTCGCGCCATAGAGCCTAACGCTATAAAACAGTAAGGTACTGGCGGCGGACCATACTTTTCTTCAGCTAATACCAATAAGCGCTGTTTAAAAGTACGCCCTATTACGGCCATTGCCGTACCTATCATATGTGAATTAGCGTCTTCATTTACCATACGCACAAATACACTCGGTAATTGGCGAGCATAATGTGCCAAATCTTCAATCGTTTGCTGCGCTAAAATACCGCGTACTAAAAGTAAGCTACTTTGCGACTCGTACCTTAAAATATCGGATAATGAAATAACCCCAATGGGACGGCGCTTTTGTACAACAGGTAAGTGGTGCAAGTTATCACGCAGCATCGCAAGCACCGCTTCAAATACATACGCATTTGAATCAAGTAGTACAAGGTTCGTCGACATAATTTTATCTGCGGTAACGTCAAGGCCTAGCCCTTGTGCTACCACTTTTGTGCGTATATCGCGGTCGGTGATAATACCGACAATTTGCCCATCGTCCTCTTCAGGATCGTCACTAATGGGTTTGTCTAAATCGGTAACTAAAACAGAAGATACCGCTTCTTCTGTCATTACTTTAGCAACATCTTGAATGGTTGTTTGAGTACTTAGCGTTACTACATCCCGGTGAATGAGTGATTTAACTTTGGCGGTTGTTAAGTCGTTACTGTCGGCTTGTTCAACTAACGCTTGGCGAAGACGTACATTGCCATCAGCTTCAAAATAATCAGCAAAACTATCAAACTCATCGCAATAACGATTAAACAATTCAAAGTTAATACAATAAACCAGCGTATCTTCCAATGCTTTAGCAGGAAAACGTACTTTACGGTTCATCAATAGGCCCATTTGGCCAAAAATTCCCCCTACATCTAAACGATTATAGAGCTCGTTATTACGACGATATATTTCCACAGAGCCACTGCGAATAATAAATAAATCAGCGATATCTTGGCCCAGCGTTAATATATCAGTTTGCGAGCGGTAGTAAGCAACCTCAACTTGTTGCGCAAGCTCGTTTAACGCGTTTGTGGGTAAGTCATCAAATGGCGGGTGCTGCGCTAAAAATTGCGCAATTTCAACTTGTTCGGCTTGCATTGAGGATTCCTTGTGGCCAGACAAAAGGCATGAATATGCTTAAGAAGCTATCTTAACAAACAAGGTCTGCCAATCAACCCATAAGCATGCCCAGCACATTTTAATTTAATAACATGGCTGGGCATGGCATTAAGGTTAGTCTATTTTTCAAGCTCTTGTGCGAGTTGCTTAGATTCATCCCCTCTTGGTGTAGTAAAACGTGCTAAGCCTAAGTAAATTACTGGAGTAAGATAAAGCGTAAACAATACCGCCAATGCTAAGCCGCCAAACACCACCCAGCCTATGGCATTTCGGGCCTCAGCCCCTGCGCCTGTAGAGAGGATTAGCGGCAACGCACCAAGCAGTGTCGATATAAGGGTCATTGTAATTGGACGCAAACGCACCATTGCAGCTTGCTCGACAGCTTTTCTGACCGTTAAGCCTTGATCGCGTAACTGATCTGCAAATTCAACAAGCAAAATCGCATTTTTAGCGATTAAGCCTATCAGCATCACTAAACCTATTTGAGAGTAAATATTTAACGACGTACCGGTTAAATAAAGCGCTAATATGGCCGAGGTAATACCAAAGGGAACAGTTATCATTACCACAATGGCACTATTTACATTTTCAAATTGCGCGGCCAACACTAAAAATACGATTAAAAAAGCAAGTACATAGGTTATGAGTACTTCGCTGGATGTTTCTTCATACGTTAGCGCTTCACCTTTAAACGCAAGAGCAATACCTGGTTCTAACGATTGTTCAGACACGGTTTTTATTTGCTCTACTAAAGCAGCTATGGTTAACGACTCTGGCAGTTCCATGCTGAGCTCTATTGAACGACGCTGAGCATGTCGCTCAAGCTCTGCAGCCACGCCTTCTTCAGAAATATTCGCCACACTACTTAACGGCACTAAACTGCCATTACCCGCTCTGATGTATAAATTTGCCAAGTCACTTGGACTGTTTATGGTTTGGTTTTGCGCTTGTAGCATAATTGGCACAGACTGATCGCCAATGTTTAAATCTTCTACGTCGTCGCCATTTATTGCTGCGCGCAAGGTAATGGCAATGTCGTTTAGTGCTACTCCTAGCTCTTGTGCACGTCGTCTGTCTATATTTACACGAAGTTGTGGTTGCGATGGTTGATACGAAATACGCACAGGTGCCACCTCAGGAACGGCTTTTTCTAAGGCCGCAGAAAACTGCTGTGCCGCTTTAAATATTTGCAAATAATCTTGACCAAGTAACGCTATTTCAACGCCTCCCCCTTGGCCGCGTAAATTTAAACTATTTGCACCACCTGGGTATGCCGGTGCTCCTGGAATATCGCCAAGCGGTTGTCGTATTTTGTTAATAATTTCTTGTTGACTAAAATGGCGCTCATCCCAATGCTTTAATGGCACAGTGATAAACACAATATTAGGGTCCCATTGGCCTACAACAGTATAAATAGACTCGATTTCGCCACTATCGACAAACGGAAGTAAAATATCTTCCATTTTTATCGCTTGCCTATCCATAAAGTTAAGCCCTACACCATCTGGGCCTCGTGCAAATATACGAATTTTACCTCGGTCTTCTGTGGGCAAAAGCTCACTATCTAAACTGGCGTACAATGCCCCTGAGCCAGCGGCAACCAATAAACACGCCGAAAACGTAAGCCACGCGTGGTTAAGCACCTTATGAATTGATTTTGTATAAATTGCGCCAAGCCAGTGGCCTAGCTTTGCAAACGGGTGAAAGCCCCCCTGCTTTAACTTTAATTTAGAGGTAAGCGCAGGCACTAATGAAAGTGCAACAAAGCTTGATATAATCACGGCGCCTGCAAGAACACCGCCAAACTCTCTAAATAAGCGACCCGCCGTAGAGGGCAAAAATGCAATGGGTATAAATACAGCAGCCAGTACTGCGGTGGTTGCCACAACAGCAAAAAACACCTCTCGCGTGCCTATTACAGCAGCTGCTCGGCGTCCTAAACCAAGCCCTCGCTGGCGCTGAATATTTTCACTTACTACTATGGCATCATCAACAATTAGGCCAGTGGCTAATACAAGCGCCAACAAGGTTAAAATATTTATTGAAAAACCCAATGCCCATATAAGCGCTAAAGAACCAATTAAAGCAACAGGAATAGCAAAAGCAGGTACTAAAGTAGCACGCCAAGAACCAATAAATACCCATAAAGTGATTACCACTAACAGTACAGTGAGTAACAAAGAGTAAATTACTTCATCGACTGAGCTTCTTATAAATTGTGCATCATCAGAGGTAAGCGTAAATTCCATTTCTAGAAAGCGCGTTTGCATATTTTTTATAAGCTTGAGGACTTCATCTGATATTTCAATTGTATTTGATTGTGCTTGGCGAATAATTTCCATACCAATAACAGGTTTACCGTTTAGCCTTACCATAGAGCGCGGATCGGCAGGCCCAAAATAAACGGCTGCAATATCGCTAATACAGGTGTCGCCTTGAATTATTATATCGCCCACTTGCTCAGGGGTGATTGATGTAGCATCAGCACGGACAATAATTTGCTGATCGTTTGCCTTTAAACTCCCTGCAGGTACGTCAAATGGGGCTTGGCTAAGCACTTGTGCTACATCGGGCACAGTTAAATTAAAGCTACTTAGTTTTAATGGGTCTATGCGTACTCTTAATACTCGTTCTCTATCACCGTTTAAGCGTACATCTGCGACACCCTGAATGGTTAAAAATTGTGGCGCTAAGTCAACATTTACGCGCTCGGTAAGTGCTTCAAGCGATAAACTTTCACTGGATACAGTTAGCGATACAACCGCTTCGGCGTCGTTGTCGGCTTTAATAATAGACACACGTTCCACTTCCTCTGGAAGGTCTCGCTCTACACGTGCAACAGACTCACGCGTCTCATTTGCAGCGTCATCTAAGTTTATTCCTGGTCTAAATTCGACCACAATACGTGCATTTCCCTCTTCACTTTGTGCGCGTATTGATTTAACGCCACTTACACGTGCCACTGCGCCTTCTAATTTACTGGTTACTTCGGTATCAACGGTCTCAGGCGAGCCACCAGGAAAAGGGGCCGAAACCGTAATACGTGGTCTATCCACATCAGGAAGCTCTCTTACTTCAACTCCCGCTATAGCCGCAATACCTGCAATAATAATTAATAAGTTAAGCACCACAATAAGGACTGGGCGGCGAATCGCCATCGAGGGTAAATCGTGCATCATAGGTTGCTGTTTCATACCTACTCCTGCGTATCTTGTGCAGATAAATTAAAGCTTAGTTCTTGGCCTGCACGTAAGCGTTGTACCCCTTCAATGACTAAAATATCGCCTTTAGTTAACGGCCCAGAAACCAATAATCGCCCCGCCAAACGCTGCTCTATTTTTATATCAACACGGGTTGCTTTTTTATCTACACTAGTCCATACGTATGGACCAGTTGCCCCCCACAGTAATGCAGCCTCAGGGATTGCAGCAAAACGCTCGCCTAGCACTTCAATATGTACCCTAAAGCTCATGCCGGGTAAAAATCGTTGTTTTTCATTATTTAGCTTTGCTTTAACGCGTAAAGTGCGGGTTTGTGGGTCTACGCGTGAATCTAAATAGGCAATATCAGCGTTGATGGCAGTCCCTGATTGCCAAGGAAATACCGTTAAGCTGCTTTTATTACGCAACATAGTAATGGCCGACTCAGGCGCATTAAAATTTATATACAGGCTTGTTGTATCATCGATTGTAGCAATAGCGGTTTGCTCGGTTATTCTATCGCCTTCCTCTACATCTGTAAGCCCCATTATGCCATCTATCGGCGCAATTACTTTTCTGTCTTCAAGCTCAGTTTGCGCCTGTACTAACGTTACTTTGGCAAGCTCTACAACGGTTTTAGCATCATCAACATCGCTTTTGGGTACAGCCCCTTTGGCCTGACTTTTTTCTAATCGTTTTAATATTCGCCGGGTGTCGGCAAGTCTAATTTTAGCCTCATCAAGCGCAGCTTTTTGCCTACGAGAATCAAGTTCTAGTAAAATATCACCTTTATTTACTTTATCACCTGGCTTAAAAAAAACGCCTGTTACTCTATCGCCTACTGCCGGATACATGACAACCGAATGTATTGCCTCTGTATTTCCAACTGCTTGAACCTGTTGTTTGGCGTTTTCTAATGTAATTTTTTGCACTACAACGTTTGCGCTCATTGCAGGGGTACAGATAAATATCAATGTACTGAGCACACCGATTATAAAATTATGTGATTTCAACACAGCACCTTAATTAATTATTATTCCCATTACCTTACGAAGTCTAACACCTCATTGATCAATAAGTAGAATAGAGAGATAAATTAGCAAAACTATAAGATGAAATTAAAGTTGGTAATACCAATTTGATTTTAAAAGGCCCCTAAAGGCTGATCATTTATGCAAATACAGGCAGGATTAAACTAAAAAGTGGCTATTTAAATAAAAAAGCCCAGTATAAACTGGGCTATGCAAATAATAAGGAGTTAGAGATTATTTACCGCGCTGCGCATCTTTTTGAGCTTTTTTAGCTTCTTTACGTTGTTGTAAAACCGCTTGCGCTTCATTACCAATATGCCCTTCACCACGAGCTTGTGCTAATTCTATTTGCTTTTGACGCTCAGCAAAACGAGCACGCTGCTCATCGGTTACATTGTCAATACAGTGATGGCACGAAACACCTTCCATGTATTCTGGCTTTTGCTTTTCTTCTTCTGTAATCGGCATACGACAGGCATGGCACTGATCGTAAGAGCCTTTTTGTAAATCATGATTTACTGCTACACGATTATCAAAAACAAAGCACTCACCTTCCCACATTGTTTCTTCTTTTGGCACTTCTTCTAGGTATTTTAAAATACCGCCTTCAAGGTGGTAAACTTCATCAAACCCTTGCTCTTTCATGTAAGCCGTTGATTTTTCGCAGCGAATACCGCCGGTACAAAACATGGCTACTTTTTTGTGTTTTTCTGGGTCTAAATTTTCTTTAGCCCACTGAGGGAACTCACGGAAAGTTTTGGTATTAGGATCGACTGCATTTTGAAAAGTACCAATTTCAATTTCGTAATCGTTACGTGTATCAATCAAAATTACATCAGGGTCAGATATTAATGCATTCCACTCTTTAGGTTTAACATAGCTACCCACTACTTTAAGTGGATCAATCCCTTCAACGCCCATAGTAACAATTTCGTTTTTTAGTTTTACTTTAGTACGGTAAAACGGGCATTCGTCATCGTATGATTCTTTAGTTACTATGTCTTTTAGGTTTTCTTGTGTGTCTAACCACGCAAGTAAGTTATCTATTCCTTCGCGCTTAGCCGATACAGTACCGTTAATACCTTCAGCAGCAAGCAATAAAGTACCGCGTACTTCGTTTGCTTCCATTACTTCTAAAAGGGGTTTACGTAGTGCTTCAAAATTTGGCAAACCTACAAATTTGTACATTGCACACACTACAAAGTGCTCGTTTGTTACATCATCTTTATGAACAGCAGTCATTTTACTTCCTATTTTGCTTTGATAGCCTTTAGTGGCGTTTACCGAATCGTAAATCCGGCGCATATGGGGCGCGTATTTTACGCTTTTTATAATTAATTGCAAAAAATAGCGCGTTAGAATGGTTTTTACTGTCGGCATAACCCTTGTGTAAGCTATAATGCGGCAATAATTTTAAGTTGCACATTGGAGAACACGACTTTGCACTTTACTGATCTTGGGATTGATACTCGCCTTGAAAAACAATTAGCACATCAAGGGATCACCCAGCCCACAGATATTCAAGCACATGCAGTGCCTACCGCACTTGCAGGGCATGACATTTTTGCCCAGTCTAAAACTGGGTCGGGCAAAACATTAGCGTTTTTATTACCTGCTGTTCAGCGAGTTATGAAACAAAAAGCGCTCAGTAAACGCGATCCACGTGTCCTCATCGTTGCACCAACCCGTGAGCTTGCAACGCAAGTATTTACGCAATTGCGTTTATTAATTGCGGGCACAAGCATTAAAGCTGTAAAAATACTCGGTGGCGAGAACTTTAACGATCAAATTAAAGCGCTTCGTAACGACCCGCACTTTGTTGTGGCAACCCCAGGGCGTTTGGCCGATCACATTACAAAACGCTCATTACAATTAAGCGGGTTAGAGCTATTAATTTTTGATGAAGCTGACCGTATTTTAGACTTAGGTTTTACTGAACAACTTAAGATGATTAACGAGCAAGCGAATCACCGCTTGCGCCAAACATTACTTTTTTCAGCAACACTAGATCACGCTCAAGTCGATGCCTTATCGCGTAATTTATTAAAAAAACCAAAGCAAATTACTTTGAGCGCCGCAAACGAGCAACACAGTGATATTAAACAAACACTCTATTTAGCCGATCACCTTGATCATAAAGAAGCGTTACTTGAGCATTTTTTAAAGCAGGACAATGTTGGCCAATGTATTATTTTTACAGCAACACGCGCCGATACCGGCCGTTTGAGTGAAGCATTAAATGCAAAAGGTTTTAAATCGGTGGCTTTAGCTGGCGATTTAACGCAGAGCAAACGCCTTGAGATCATGGATTCGTTTAGCCGCGAAAACTTTAAAATTTTGATCACCACTGACGTCGCTTCACGTGGACTCGATTTATTAAGTGTAACGCATGTAATCAACTTTGATTTACCAAAACACGCTGAAGAGTATGTACACCGTATAGGTCGTACAGGCCGTGCGGGATTTAAAGGTAATGCACTATCGCTAGTAGGTCCTAAAGACTGGGCAAGTTACTTAGCAATTAAGTCGTTTTTGAACGACGAACTGGTTTTTGCAAGCGTTGATGGCCTTAAAGCTAAATTTAAAGGTATAAAACAGAAAAAGCCTGCAACAGCCGCTGTAAAAACTAAAAAAGTTGCACAGGTCAAAAAGCCGCAAGTTAAACGCAAGGCAAAACCTAAAAAACCAGCTGCACCTATAAAAGCCCCATTGAACATTGATGGCAATTCACCAATGCGCCGTAAAAAAAAGCCTGAGCAGGAATAATTATGAGTTACCTAGGAACAACACAAACCTTATTTGTTAAAGAAGTGAGCAATGAAGGTGCTTACCTTGATGGCCACAATTTAGGGGAAGTGTTTTTACCCAAACATGAAATTAAAGATGAACTCGAAGCTGGAGATAGCATAAGCGTTTTTATTTTTTTAGATAACGCAAACTTACCTACAGCAACAGTAAAAAAACCTCACGCCCAAGTTGGTGAATATGCATTACTTCGTGTTAAAGAAATAAATAGCATTGGTGCTTTTTTAGATTGGGGTCTCGAAAAAGATGTTTTAGCGCCTTTTAACGAGCAAAAGCCACGTATGCAAGAAGGTCATTCCTATTTAGTTCGCTTGTACTTGGATAACGCGAGCCAACGTATTTGCGCATCAAGTAACTTTAATCGCTTTTTATCAAAAGATGAACCTCAATACACTCACCTTCAAGAAGTTGATTTAATAGTGGCTGGTAAAACAGATATTGGCTACAAAGTGCTTATTGAAGAGTCTCACTTTGGTGTTGTTTTTTACAACATGGTGTTTAAAAACTTATTTGTAGGGCAAAAGCTTAAAGGCTTTATTCAAAAAGTACGTGAAGACGGAAAAATAGACGTCATCCTTGAAAAGCCAGGCATGGGTAAAGTAAGTGAGCTTGGTGATAAAATAATGGAAAAACTTAAAAACGAAGGCGGCATACTAGCCATTGGTGATAAATCTGATCCTGAGCTTATCAAAAAAGTATTTTCAACCAGTAAAGCTAACTACAAAAAAGCCATTGGTGGTTTATTTAAGCAAGGCTTGATTGATATAGAAGCAAAATCTATTCGCTTAAAATAGTCGTACACTTTTTATAAGCGCTAACATTATGTTGGCGCTTATAGTTAAATTTTTTCTAAATAGTCTAATTAAATGATTGTTGATAGGTGATAAAACGTTTTGATGAATAAAAAACGTGAGTTAGCCACTACCACTAACGGCACTTATATTGCCCTGCTCTTTGCCTTCACGTTGTAGTGAGTGAAATTTATTAAACAAAGCTAAAACTAAGCTTTCTCCGCTTAAAATAATTAGGGGATCGCTAATAGGCATTAACCCATAATACGCTTATACGGTAACGTACATTCTGTATATTGCTTAGAATAATCAAGTATCTCAGCTTTGGTTTCTAAGCTGAGCGGTGCCAACCTAAATACTTTATTTTCACATTCACTTTGTTTGCTATCGTGATTCGAAATACATTCCGAGGTAGTCACGTTTTGGCGCGTTAAGCGCTCTTCATTTTTATAGCATAAGTGGTGTGCATAGCCATGCATGGTTTGTCTAAACTCAAATAAATCTACGGGGTAATTTGCGACGAGATCAGTAATCGCCGCGACACCATCATATGCCTTACTCGAAAAAACATATTTATTTACTGAAAAACCCGCAACAACGATTAATATAGATCCCAAAATTAACTTCAAAATAAACCCCTTACTGCATTCTTAGTACTAATGTAGCATAAAAATGTATTCATAAAAGGGGTTTAGCACTAAATAATTGCTTTTTGTTAATTTAAATTAGCGAGCTGTTAACATCATTCAAAGTTTGTACTGGATTTGATGATTGTGTGATTGGTCTACCAATCACTAAGTAATCGCTACCGGCTTCAATAGCTTGCTTAGGTGTCATAATCCGCTTTTGGTCGCCTAGATCACTTCCCGCAGGGCGAATGCCTGGGGTAATTAACTTAAATTCGCTACCAAAGTGCTCTTTTAACACTTTAGCTTCTTGAGCTGAGCATACCACCCCATCAAGCCCTGCTTCTTTTGTTAATTGTGCTAAATGGATAACTTGCTCTTGCGCTGATTTTTCAACGCCCAGTCGCTTTAACTCAGTTTCATCCATGCTGGTTAGCACTGTTACTGCAATTAATAAAGGTGCTTTATCGCCAAACTTTTCAAGTGCCAGCTTTGCTTTATTCATCATTTCAAAACCACCTGATGCATGAACGTTTACCATCCAAACGCCCATATTAGCCGCAGCGGTAACCGCTTTTGCCACTGTGTTAGGGATATCATGAAATTTTAAATCTAAGAATACGTCAAAGCCTAAATCGATTAATTGTTTAACGAATGCAGGCCCGAAATAAGTAAACATTTCTTTGCCTACTTTTAAGCGACACGACTCTGGTGAGAGTTTTTTTACAAAATTAAGAGCCGCCTCTTGTGAATCGTAATCTAGGGCAATGAGAACTTTTTTTGTATCTTCTAAAGACATAACTATCCTAATGAATGGCAGTAAAGTTATAAATAGTTGGGGGTTATTAAAATCCGTCTAGGCCTCTACTTGGTACAATGGTTTCCCAATGTTTACAAGATGGGCAGTTCCAATAAATGGTGTGGCTTGTAAAACCACAATGTTGGCATTGAAAGTCTGGTTTTGTAGCTATATATGACGTAACTAGCTTATCAATTTCATCAAGTACCTCTTTGGTATTTGGATTTTTATCAGCCATTAGCTGTAATAAAAAGCTAAAACCTCTAATTGTCGGCTGACGTTTTAAGCTGTCAGTTAAAAACTCAAATGCCTGTTTGGTATTTCCCTGCTCTAACAATGCTTGGCAATGTTTTATTTTTATTAGTACCCCACCTTTGTCGAGCAAGTCACATAATAAATCATGAAATTGATGCGTTAAATTTAACTGCTTATAACTATGTGCAAGCTGGTCAATAAACAAAGGCGCAAACAATGTAAATTGGCAGACTAATTCACGCCAATAGTAAATAGCTTTTACGTAGTCTTCGCTTGTGTAAGCCGATAACCCCAATTCGTATAAAGGGCGAACCGCTTTGTAATTTAAACTAATGGCTTTGCTCATTAATTGCGGTTTATTTTCGCTTAGCGCCGCTTCGCTGTAAAAATTAGCAATGGCTTTAAAATGCTGCTCTTTAACAAATAACTCACTGTGGGCTTCGAACATATTAATGCCCTTTTCCCACTCTCGAGTTTGCGAATAAAGAGTAATAATAGGGTCAAGCGCTTGTTCATGCCCGGCTTTAACAAGCCACACTAAATGTTCTTCTGCACCGTCTAATAAGCCGGCCATAATATAATCTTCGGCTAATTCTAAACGGCTAGTGGCAGCTTGTTGCTCATTTAAACTTGGGTGTTTTAAAAGGAGTTCGTGAATTTTTATTGCGCGGTCAAGCTCGCCTCTTCGGCGAAACATGGTAGCAAGGGTTGAGTAGTGGTCGACAGAATCAGCAGCGACCTCTAATAGATTGATTAGATGCTCTAAGCCCTGATCTTCTTCTCTGTCTAGTAAAAACTTTAAGCCTTTACTGTATTCTGAAGTGATTTGGCGATTGAGTTGATGAGCTTGGTTTTTCGCACTATTTTTGCCCATAATCCAGCCATAACCGGCAGCAACAGGCAGTAGTAAAAACAAAAGCTCAATCATGATTAGGTGTCTTTATTAGCAATAAGCTTACTATTATTTTTTTCTGGCGCTAATTGTTTTTTTAAGCGGTAATTTTGCCACTTTAATTTAGAAAACAATTTAAAGCTAATAAAACACCCTATTATTACACCCAGTATAAAGCAGATACTTATTATTACAGCGAGTGGCAAGGTATTACTGGCAATAATATAATTGATTTGTACTAATTGTGGATTTTGAGAACCCAATAAAAATGCGCAAAATAGGCATAGTACAACCAGAATAATTTTTAATACCTTAAACAAGTAACTACTCCAACTGGTTAACTAGGCAATACTCTCGTTTACGCGGTCGCGTAATTCTTTGCCTGGTTTAAAATGAGGTACATGCTTACCATCAAGCTCTACTGTATCGCCAGTCTTAGGATTACGACCTGTGCGAGGAGCGCGGTAATGCAAAGAGAAACTACCAAAACCTCTGATCTCAATACGATCTGAAGTAGATAATGAGCCGGCCATTTGTTCAAGAATTTCTTTTACTGCATTTTCAACATCTTTCACTGGAACGTGTGCGTGCTGTTCGGCAAGTGTTTCTATCAGTTCTGACTTAGTCATAGCGTTTCCTTAAAGAGAATAGTGGAAGGGCAAAACTGCCCTTCCAATTAAAAACTAATTAGTAATTAGTCTTTTTGTGCATTTGCGAAAGCAGCTGCCATTGCGTTTTCAAACACTGGCTCTTCTTTCTTAAGCTTCTCTAGTACTTCTTTCTCTTCTGCTTCGAAAAGAGCTTTAACAGATAAGCTTAAAGTGCGGTTCTTACGATCAACGCCAACGTATTTAGCTTCGATTTCGTCGCCTACAGAAACAACAGTCGTTGCATCTTCAACGCGCTCTTGAGCGATATCAGCTACACGGATGTAACCTTCAACGCCTTCGATAAGCTCTACAGTTGCGCCTTTCGCATCAACTTCAGTCACTTTACCTTTAACAATAGCACCTTTTTTGTTTGCATCAAGGTAGTTATTGAACGGGTCAGCTTCGATTTGCTTAACACCTAGAGAGATACGTTCACGCTCTGGGTCAACTTGCAATACGATAGCAGTGATTTCGTCGCCTTTCTTGAATTCACGTACAGCTTCTTCGCCTGGCGTGTTCCAAGAAATGTCTGAAAGGTGTACAAGACCATCAATACCACCGTCAAGACCGATAAAGATACCGAAGTCAGTGATTGATTTGATCTTACCAGTAACTTGGTCGCCTTTGTTTTGTAGACGAGCAAATTCCTGCCAAGGATTAGCAATACATTGCTTAAGACCAAGAGAAATACGACGACGTTCTTCGTCGATTTCAAGAACCATAACTTCAACAGTGTCACCTAGTGAAACAACTTTTGAAGGGTGGATGTTCTTGTTAGTCCAATCCATTTCAGAAACGTGAACTAGACCTTCAACGCCTTCTTCGATTTCTACGAAGCAACCGTAATCAGTAAGGTTAGTTACACGACCAGAAAGCTTAGAACCTTCTGGGTAACGACCAGCGATAGCTGCCCATGGATCTTCGCCAAGCTGTTTAAGGCCTAGAGATACACGAGTTTTATCTTTGTCGAATTTAAGAACTTTAACTGCGATTTCGTCGCCAACATTAACGATTTCTGAAGGGTGCTTAACACGCTTCCAAGCCATATCTGTAATGTGTAGTAGACCATCAACACCACCAAGGTCAACGAATGCACCGTAGTCAGTAAGGTTCTTAACGATACCTTTAACTTCTTGACCTTCAACAAGGTTAGCAAGAAGCTCTTCACGCTCTTGTGAGTTTTCAGATTCGATAACTGCACGACGTGAAACAACAACGTTGTTACGTTTTTGGTCAAGCTTGATTACTTTAAATTCAAGCTCTTTGCCTTCAAGGTGAGTTGTGTCACGTACTGGACGAACATCAACAAGTGAACCAGGTAGGAAAGCACGGATTGAATCAACTTCAACTGTGAAACCGCCTTTAACTTTACCGTTGATAACACCAGTAACAGTCTCTTGCTCTTCACATGCTTTCTCAAGACGGATCCACGCTTCGTGACGCTTCGCTTTCTCACGAGAAAGGATAGTTTCACCGAAACCGTCTTCGATTGCATCTAGTGCAACATCTACTTCGTCGCCTACAGCAACTTCTAGTTCACCAGCAGCATTTTTGAACTGCTCTGCAGGGATAGCACTTTCTGATTTAAGACCAGCATCTACAAGTACAATGTTGTTCTCGATAGAGATTACTGTACCTTTAACAATAGAGCCTTGCTCTGCTTCAAAACCCTTTAAGCTTTCTTCAAATAACTGCGCAAAATTTTCTGACATACGAATATACGTCTCATATATTAATACCAATAAGCAACCATGCTGCATGGGGTTGTTAAAATAGCACTGGCGTCCTGCTGGTGCATAAAATGTGTTTAGCTTCGCTTGGGAAGCTTACCTTCTGAAATAGCAATATCTACTAAAGTTATAACTTTATCAAACACTTGCTGAGCATTAAGCTCGCTTGTGTCTATTTCAATTGCATCATCAGCAGGAACAAGCGGCGCAACGGTACGATTCATATCGCGCTCATCACGAGCTTGAATGTCCTGTAATAGACCACTTAGTGTAACATCAAGGCCACGCTCATTCAACTCAACATAACGTCTGCGCGCGCGTTCTTGTGCACTGGCGGTTAAATATATTTTTAATGGAGCGTCTTGAAACACCACGGTGCCCATATCTCGGCCATCAGCAATTAAGCCCCGCTCGGTTTTAAACGCACGCTGGCGTCGAAGTAACGCTTCACGTACACGGGGTAATGCAGCCACTTTTGAAGCAGCAGCCCCAACCTCTTCATTACGAATTGTCGAGGTTACATCTTCGCCTTCTAAAATAACTTTTCCAGCATTAGTTTGGCTATCAACCAAAAACTGCACATCTAAGTTTGCAGCAAGCGGGACAAGCGCTTCTTCGTTGTCTAATGCTATTTGGTGATGAAGTGCGGCAAGGGATAATACACGGTAAATTGCGCCGCTATCCAATACATCCCACCCCAATTTGTCGGCTAACAAGCGACAAACAGTTCCTTTACCTGAACCACTTGGGCCATCAACGGTGATTACGGGCATTAATAACGCCTGCATTTAGAACCTCCTGCAATGCACACCTAAATAAAACCGCGATATTATACGTCACTTCTACAAATAGATCCGCTTTAGTGTGTAACTTTTTATAATTATTTATAAAAGCTCTACTCACTCACTGATGCTAAAACCTTGAAAAAGGTTGGAAAAGTTTTATATGTGCACTTAGGGTCGTTGATAGTAATAGGCTTTCCGCCTACGGCAACCATCGCAAAACACATTGCAATACGGTGATCATCATACGTATCAATAGCAACATCATTAAACGAATTTGGCGGTGTAATTTCGATAAAGTCATCGCCTTCTATAACCTCTGCTCCCACTTTACGAAGTTCAGTAGCCATTGCATATAAACGATCAGTTTCTTTTACACGCCAATTATATATATTACGAATAGCGGTAGGACCCTTGGCAAATAACGCAACAGTGGCAAGTGTCATTGCTGCATCGGGTATCGCATTAGCGTCAATATCTACACCTTTTAATTCACCTTTACGCACAACTAGGCGTTCGTCATACCAATCAATCTGGGCGCCAACTTGTTCCATCACTTTTGCAAAACCAATATCACCCTGTACTGATTTAGCGCCAACCCCTTTAATTTCAATTTCGCCACCGGCAATAGCCGCTGCCGCAACAAAGTAAGACGCTGATGATGCGTCACCTTCAACCATAATACGCTCGAGTGATTGGTACTGTTGGCCGCCTTTCACTTTAAATGTTGTGTAATTGCTGTGCTCAACGGTCACCCCAAAACGTGCCATGACATCTAATGTAATATCAATGTATGGCTTAGAGACCAAAGTGCCCTTAATAGAAATTTGCGTATCGCCATTAAATAAAGGGGCAGCCATTAGCAATGCAGTTAAAAATTGGCTAGAAATACTGCCATCTATTTCAACAGTACCGCCTTTAATTTGCCCACCAATTATTTTTAGTGGTGGGTAGTCTTTATGCTTAGTGTAGGTAATATCACCGCCAAGTGCTTGTAGCGCATCGACTAGGTGCCCTATTGGGCGCTCTTCCATGCGCGGCTCACCTATTAGCTCATACTCGCCAGATACAGCAGCAAGTACCGCGGTTAAAGGACGATACGCAGTACCGGCATTTCCTAAAAATAAAGGTTCACTTGGAGTTTTAAATATACCGCCAACCCCTTCAACAGTTGCCACAGTGCGGTCATCATTAAGCGTTACGTTAACACCTAGTAGATTTAATGCACCCAACATATGACGAATATCATCACTGTCTAGCAGGTTTTCTACAACGGTAGTCCCTTGAGCCAGCGCTGCTAACAATAAAATTCGGTTTGATAGGCTTTTAGACCCTGGTAAGGTAACGCTACCATTTACACGAGAAATAGGCTCTAAACGAAGTTGTTCCATTAGCTGTGCTCCTTTGCAAATGCCGCCATAAAGTCAACCAAGGCTTGAACACCTTCAAGTGGCATTGCGTTATAAATACTTGCACGCATACCCCCTACTATTCTGTGTCCTTCTAGGGCAAGTAAGCCGGCCTCTTTAGATTGCATTACAAACTTTTCGTTTAAGCTTTCATCATTTAGCCAAAAGGGTACATTCATGCGAGATCGGCAATGCGCGGCTACTTTATTGGTATAAAAAGGCGATTCATCAATAAAATCATAAAGCAGCTTAGCTTTAGCAATATTGTGTGCTTCCATTGCCTTAACGCCACCGTTTTGTTCTAGCCATTCAAATACTTCGGCTGCTAAATACCATGCAAAGGTAGGCGGTGTATTAAACATGCTGCCTTGTTTTGCTTCAAGTGCGTAATCTAAAATACCTGGTTTAGCCAAACCCTCACGCTCAAGTAATGTTTTGCGCACAATAACGATAGCTATACCTGATGGACCTATATTTTTTTGTGCACCGGCATAAATTAAATCAAACTTGTTTACGTCAATTTCACGCGACAAAATTGTTGACGACATATCAGCAATAATTGGCGCCGTTGGGTGACTAGGCACATCAAAAATTTCTAATCCGTCTACCGTTTCATTTGGGCAGTAATGAATATAAGATGCCTCTTCAGGTAAGTCCCACTGTGCCACATCTTTTATAGAAAACAGCCCGTTAGCGTCATTTCTGACATTGATTGAGTGAGTTTGAGTAAATTTATTAGCTTCGTCAGTCGCACTTTTAGACCACACGCCGTTCTCGCAATAAACCGCCGCTTTACCATGCTGATGCAAATTTAATGGCACAGCGCTAAATTGACCGCGCCCCCCACCATGCATAAACAACACTTCAAATTCATCGCTAATATTCATTAAACGACGAAGGCTGGCTTCGCATTTAGCAGTTAGCGCTAAAAAATCTTTACTGCGATGGCTTATTTCCATCACAGATACGCCTAAATCTTGCCAGTCTAAAAATTCTTTTTGTGCTTTTTGCATAACAGCTTGCGGAAGCATAGCTGGCCCCGCACAAAAATTATATTTACTCATTACCTTTGCCTCATTCCAGTAATTTAAACTTCTTTGATAAACAAAAAAGGATTATTAATTTTTTTCAACATGATTAAAAAAAGCGGCCTTAGCCGCTTTTTCAATTTCAGTTATTCAGAAGGTGGATTATCATCCGTTGCTTCTTCATTTACTGTATCAACCGTTTCAACGTCTTCAATATCAACTAAGTCACTGTCTGTAACTTCAATCTCTTCGATACGTTGTAAACCAACTACTTGCTCTTCGTCAATAGTTCTGATCAAAATAACGCCTTGGGTGTTACGTCCAACCGTCGATACTTCGTTAACGCGGGTACGTACTAGCGTACCACGATTAGAAATAATCATTATTTCATCGTTGTCGTCAACTTGTACAGCGCCAACTACTGCGCCATTACGCTCACTCACCTTAATAGATACAACACCTTGTGTTGCACGGCTCTTCGATGGGTAATCTTCAAGTTGAGTACGTTTACCGTAACCATTTTCAGTCACAGTTAAAATAGCACCGTCAGACTTAGGCACAATTAATGACACTACGCGTTGGTCGTCGGCCATCTTAATACCACGAACACCGGTAGCAGTACGACCCATAGGGCGAACACCTTTGAAACGAACCTCAGGGTTGCCTTCTTCATCAAGCACCGGGTTGCCGTTTTCATCAACTACAGTAGACTCTTCTGCTTCTTTAAAGCGTACCACTTTACCAGCATCAGTAAACAACATAATTTCATTGCTACCATCGGTAATATCAACCCCAATTAGGCTATCGCCTTCGTTAAGGTTTACAGCAATAATACCGCTTGCGCGTTGGCGGCTGTATGCCGTTAGTGGTGTTTTCTTCACGGTACCAAATGCAGTTGCCATAAAGATGTACTTATCTTCTTCGTACTCGCGTACAGGTAGAATAGCAGTAATACGCTCATCATCTTCAAGTGGCAGTAAGTTAACAATTGGCTTACCGCGTGCGGCGCGACTTGCCAGTGGTAACTGGTATACTTTAAGCCAGTACAAACGACCCGCAGTAGAGAAACATAAAATGGTATCGTGGGTATTCGCAACTAAAAGACGTTCAATGAAATCTTCATCTTTCATCTTCGTTGCTGACTTACCTTTACCACCACGGCGCTGCGCCTCATAATCAGACAATGCCTGATACTTAACGTAACCTTCGTGCGACAAGGTCACAACAACATCTTCTTCGTTGATTAAATCTTCAAGGCTAATGTCGTGCGCGGCCGCGTTAATTTCTGTACGGCGCTCATCACCATACTGCTCTTTAATTTCAACTAACTCATCACGGATAACTTCCATTAAACGCTCAGGGCTGCTTAAAATATGAAGTAACTCAGCAATTAAATCTAACAGCGATTGGTACTCTGCTAAGATTTTTTCATGCTCAAGGCCGGTTAGTTTGTGTAAACGTAAATCAAGAATCGCTTGCGCTTGTTGCTCAGAAATATAGTACTGACCATCTCGAATACCAAGCTCACTTGCTAGCCAATCTGGACGAGCTACGTTGTCTTCCCCTGCTTTTTCAAGCATAGCTTTTACATTACCCAAATCCCACGGACGTGCCGTCAAGGCAACTTTAGCCTCAGCTGGGGTTGGTGATTTACGAATAAGCTCAATAATAGGGTCAATGTTGGCAAGCGCAATTGCTAAGCCTTCAAGGGTATGAGCACGGTCACGGGCTTTACGTAAATCAAATACGGTACGGCGTGTAACCACTTCACGGCGGTGAATAACAAACTCTTCAAGCATTTCTTTTAGGTTGAAACACTTAGGTTGGTTATTAATTAATGCAACCATATTCATACCAAACACAGTTTGTAACTGAGTTTGTGCATATAAGTTGTTTAGAATAACTTCACCAACATCGCCACGCTTAATCTCAATAACGATACGCATACCGTCTTTATCTGATTCATCACGTAGTGCGCTAATGCCTTCAATTTTTTTATCTTTAACAAGCTCAGCAATCTTTTCAATTAAGCGGGCTTTATTAACCTGATAAGGGATTTCGTGCACGATAATAGTTTCGCGGCCTGTTTTTTCATCGGTTTCGATGTCGGCACGTGCTCGCATGTACACTTTACCACGGCCTGTTAAGTAGGCATCTTCAATGCCTTTTTTACCATTAATAATGGCAGCCGTTGGGAAGTCAGGACCTGGAATGTAATCCATTAATTCATGAATCGTTAAATCAGGATTTTGAATAAGCGCTAAACAGCCATTCACCACTTCAGTTAGGTTATGTGGAGGAATATTTGTAGCCATACCTACCGCAATACCCGATGAACCGTTTACCAGTAAGTTAGGCACTTTGGTCGGTAAAACGTCAGGAATTTGTTCGGTACCGTCGTAGTTTGGAACGAAATCAACCGTTTCTTTTTCAAGATCGGCTAACAACTCATGCGACATTTTTGCCATACGTACTTCTGTATAACGCATTGCCGCTGCTGAATCACCATCAACCGAACCGAAGTTACCTTGGCCATCTACAAGCATATAACGTAGTGAGAATGGCTGTGCCATACGCACGATGGTGTCATAAACTGCACTGTCGCCGTGTGGGTGGTATTTACCAATTACATCACCGACCACACGGGCCGATTTTTTGTAAGGCTTATTCCAGTCATTACTAAGCTCGTTCATTGCAAACAAAACGCGGCGGTGAACAGGTTTTAAACCATCACGTACGTCTGGTAATGCACGTCCTACGATTACACTCATTGCGTAATCTAGGTAGGAGTTTTTTAACTCGTCTTCAATATTGACTGGCAGAATTTCATTGGCGAGATCAGTCATTTGATATCACATTCCTTCAGTATCAGCTCTTTGCAACCCGGTATTGGGTGCCAAGAGTATTTGTTATTATTTCTAAGCGACCATGCTATCACAATTAATTTTAATTTACAGGCGCAAAACTTTGCGATTTATCAA
Source organism: Pseudoalteromonas sp. S3785 (assembly GCF_005887365.1). Classification (NCBI taxonomy): domain Bacteria; kingdom Pseudomonadati; phylum Pseudomonadota; class Gammaproteobacteria; order Alteromonadales; family Pseudoalteromonadaceae; genus Pseudoalteromonas; species Pseudoalteromonas sp. S3785. Next base: position 33,171 of record NZ_PNCT01000032.1, read on the forward strand.
TTTAGGCCTATATAATGGCCTCAGATTGACGAGGAAGTATTTTATGACCGAACATCAAAATGTAGATAACGCAGAAATAGCAAAATTTGAAGCCATTGCTGAGCGATGGTGGGACCAAGACGGAGAGTTTAAACCTCTTCACGAAATTAACCCATTACGATTAGACTTTGTGGCTAACAAAAGCCAAGGTTTATTTGAAAAAGAAACACTCGATGTAGGTTGTGGTGGCGGTATACTTAGTGAAAGCATGGCGCGCATGGGGGCAAACGTAACCGGTATAGACATGGGCCAAGAGCCACTCACCGTAGCCAAACTACACAGCCTAGAAACGGGTGTAAATGTTGACTATATAAAAGTACCTGCAGAGGAGTTTGCAAGCCAGCACCCTGCTCGCTTTGATGTAATAACTTGCATGGAAATGCTTGAGCACGTACCTGACCCTGCTTCTATTATTCATGCAGTAGCAAAGCTTGCCAAGCCTGGGGCTGATGTATTTTTCTCAACTCTTAATAAAACACCTAAAGCATACTTGTTTGCTATTGTAGGTGCTGAAAAGCTATTGAAAATGGTGCCCGAAGGCACACACGACCACAACAAATTTATCAAACCTGCACAACTTATTGCATGGGCTGAGCAAGCAGGCTTAAAAGTACGCGCCAGTGCAGGTCTTAGCTATAACCCGCTTTCTAAGCAATATTCATTAAATACAGATGTAAGTGTTAATTATATACTTCACTTTGAGAAGTTAGCGTAATGGCTAGCTCTTCTACTCCAGTAACTCCTTTTGAGTACGATGCTTTTTTATTTGATTTAGATGGCACTTTACTTGATACAGCTGATGATTTAGGTGCAGCATTGAATGCTGTACTTAAAAGTGAAGGTGTTGCCCAAGTTGCACCTGAGGCGTACCGAAAAGCTGCTTCTAATGGCGCAGGTGCATTACTTGAGCTCGGCTTTAAAGAACAATGGGCCACGCAACCTCAAGCACAGCGGATAAAACAGCTAGTGAGTTACTATAGCCAAAACCTAGCTAAGCACACACACTGCTTTGAAGGCATAGAATCATTACTCATAGCCCTTGAGAACCAAGCTATAAAATGGGGGATAATGACCAATAAACCTGGGTTTTTAACCGATCCTTTAGTGGCAGCTATCCCCGCATTCAAAAATGCACATGTGGTGATCAGTGGCGATACGCTTACCGAAGCAAAACCGTCTCCTTTACCCTTATTACACTGTACAAAACTGATGAACGTTGATCCTAAGCGTTGTTTATACGTAGGTGATGCACAACGTGATATACAAGCGGGTAAAGCTGCAGGTATGCATACCGCTACAGCGCTTTGGGGCTATATACCAAGTATTGAGGAGGCGTTGCGCTGGGAAGCCGACTTTAATTGGCGCAGCCCTATTGATGCTTTCAACCATATATAGTGCCATTGGTGTTATTAAACACTATATATTGTGATTTTGTTAGTTTTTATGCAAAGCTTGATGATAAAAAAAGCAGTCAAAATTTATTTTCAAAATGCGCAAATTTAGCTGATCATTAGTTGATTTTTACCTATTTCAACTTAAATGATTGTTCAAAGGTGAGTGACTACTAACACAATTACTTTATCCCAAAGTTATCCACAAATAGGGGCAATTATGTCCCTTGCAAATCAACTCAGACCACACTATCTTGTGATCTCTAAATTGAACAACACCAGATATTGTGGCCAAATGTTATTCAATTAAATTCGCCCATACGGTGAAACTTATAATAAATGAATACGTACCTTGCTTTAGCGAGGTATAAAACATTGGTCAAAATACTCAATTCCCAAGGAATACAGGCAAAGCTATGAACCAACAGTTATCTGTAAGCAAGCGTGACGGGCGTAAAGAGCCGCTAGATCTTGATAAGATCCATCGCGTTATTGAATGGGCCGCCGAAGGTTTAAACAACGTATCGGTTTCACAGGTTGAATTAAAGTCGCACATTCAATTTTACGACGGTATTCGTACAAAAGACATTCACGAAACCATCATTAAAGCAGCAGCCGATCAAATTTCAAAAGAGTCGCCTGACTACCAGTACTTAGCTGCCCGCTTAGCTGTATTCCACTTACGTAAAAAAGCGTATGGCCAGTTTGAGCCTCCACGTTTATTTGACCATGTTACAAAAATGGTTGAAGACAAACGCTACGATGCTCACTTACTTGTTGATTACACAGAGCAAGAGCTTGACGAGCTAGATGCGTATCTTGATCATTCGCGCGATCTTAACTTTAGCTACGCAGCCGTAAAGCAACTTGAAGGTAAATACCTGGTACAAAACCGCGTAACAGGTGAAATTTACGAAAGTGCTCAGTTTTTATATATTTTAGTGGCTGCGAGTTTATTCTCTGACTACCCGCGCGAAACACGTATTGATTACATCAAGCGTTTTTACGATGCTGTATCAACGTTTAAAATCTCTTTGCCTACACCCATTATGTCGGGTGTACGTACCCCTACTCGGCAATTTAGCTCATGTGTACTTATTGAATGTGGCGATAGCCTTGATTCAATCAATGCTACATCATCTGCGATTGTTAAATACGTATCACAACGTGCGGGTATTGGTATTAACGCCGGCCGTATTCGTGCGTTAGGTAGCCATATTCGTAACGGTGAAGCGTACCACACTGGTTGTATCCCTTTTTATAAGCACTTTCAAACAGCTGTTAAAAGCTGCTCGCAAGGTGGTGTTCGTGGCGGTGCAGCAACCTTATTCTATCCGCTTTGGCATTTAGAAGTAGAAAACCTGCTTGTACTTAAAAATAACCGTGGTGTTGATGATAACCGTGTTCGTCACTTAGATTACGGCGTACAGTTTAATAAACTAATGTATTCTCGTTTGATTAAAGACGATTATATCACGTTATTTAGCCCATCAGACGTACCAGGTCTTTACGATGCATTCTTTGAAGACCAAGATGAATTTGACGCACTATATATAAAATACGAGCAAGACGAGTCTATTCGTAAAAAGCGTATCAAAGCGATTGAGCTATTCTCAATGTTTGCGCAAGAGCGAGCCAGTACAGGTCGTATTTATTTACAAAACGTGGATCACTGTAACACTCACAGCCCGTTTATTTCTAAAGTTGCGCCAATTCGCCAATCTAACTTATGTTTAGAAATTGCATTGCCAACTAAGCCGTTAAATAACGTAAACGACGAAGAAGGCGAAATTGCCCTTTGTACGCTATCGGCATTTAACTTAGGTGCTATTGAGTCACTTGATGAACTTGAAGAGCTTGCGGAACTTGCAGTACGTGCACTTGATAATCTACTTGATTTCCAAGACTACCCAGTACCGGCTGCACGTAATGCCACAATGGGCCGCCGCACATTAGGAATAGGTGTAATTAACTACGCTTACTACTTAGCTAAAAATGGTAAACGCTACTCAGATGGCAGTGCTAATGCACTGACTCATAAAACGTTTGAAGCAATTCAATATTACTTAATGAAAGCATCAAACGAGCTTGCTAAAGAGCGTGGCGCGTGTCCTAAGTTTAACGAAACAACGTACTCTCAAGGTATTATGCCAACGGATACGTACAAACGTGACTTAGATAAAATTTGTGATGAGCCACTGCACTTAGATTGGGACTCATTACGTGCCAGCATTAAAGAGCACGGCATGCGTAACTCAACACTTAGCGCATTAATGCCTTCAGAAACATCGTCGCAAATCTCTAACGCGACTAACGGTATTGAGCCACCACGTGGTCACATTAGCGTTAAAGCAAGTAAAGACGGTATTTTAAAACAAGTAGTGCCAGAGTACGAACGCTTAAAAGATAACTACGAGCTGCTGTGGGATATTCCATCAAACGATGGTTACTTACAGTTAGTGGGCATAATGCAAAAGTTTATTGACCAAACTATTTCGGCCAATACAAATTATGATCCAAGTAAGTACGAAGGCGGTAAAGTACCTATGAAAGTCTTATTAAAAGACTTACTGGGTGCCTACAAATTGGGTGTTAAAACACTTTATTACCATAACACCCGCGATGGTGCATCAGATGCACAAGACGATACGCCAGAAGTCGAAGATGACGATTGTGCAGGCGGCGCGTGTAAAATTTAATAGATAAACTTAAAGCGGGCTCTTTGCCCGCTTTGTCCTGATAGTTTTAGTGATAGTTTTTGAGTGATAGACATGTCTTATACTACTTTTAGTCGTAACCATAATGATCAAATGCAAGAGCCAATGTTTTTTGGCCAAACCGTTAACGTTTCGCGTTACGATCAACAAAAATACCCTATTTTTGAGAAATTGATTGAAAAGCAACTTTCGTTTTTTTGGCGTCCAGAAGAAGTAGACGTAAGTAAAGACCGTTTAGACTTTCAAGCGTTACCAGAGCACGAAAAGCACATATTTTTAAGTAACTTAAAATACCAAACGCTGCTTGATAGTGTACAAGGCCGCTCGCCAAACGTTGCCCTACTTCCTATTGTGTCTATTCCTGAACTAGAAACATGGATAGAAACCTGGGCATTTAGTGAAACTATTCACAGTCGCTCTTATACCCACATTATTCGTAACGTAACACAGTCACCAGAACTAATTTTTGATGACATTGTAAGTAACGAAAAAATCAGCGAACGTGCTGATGCGGTAACCACCTACTACGACGATTTAATTAATGGCGTGTCGCTTTATAACCTGTATGGGGAAGGCAAGCACGACATTAACGGTCAAACCGTTGTGATTAGTTTATTTGACCTGAAAAAGAAACTTTACCTTGCGATGATGTCGGTAAATATTCTTGAAGCTATTCGTTTTTATGTTAGTTTTGCCTGCTCATTTGCCTTTGCAGAACGTGAATTAATGGAAGGTAATGCTAAAATCATCAAGCTAATCGCTCGTGATGAAGCGCTACACCTTTCGGGTACACAGCATATTTTGAACATTATGCAAGATGGTAAAGACGACCCTGAAATGGCGATTGTCGCTGCGCAGTGCCGTGAAGAAGCCATTAAAATGTTTGTAGAAGCAGCAGAGCAAGAAAAAGAATGGGCCGAATACCTGTTCAAAGATGGCTCAATGATTGGCTTAAATAAACACATCTTGTGTCAATATGTTGAATACATCACTAATGCACGTATGACAGCAATTGGTTTACCAGCGCAGTTTGAAAACAACAGCAACCCTATTCCATGGATCAACTCTTGGCTTGTGTCTGACAACGTGCAAGTTGCGCCGCAAGAAGCTGAAATTAGCTCATACCTTGTAGGTCAAATCGACTCTCAAGTAGATGCCTCAGAATTTGGTGACTTTGATTTATAATGAGTGACAAACCCACTGCAAGTATAACGCTTGCAGATAACAGCCAGTGTATTGAATTTAGCACTGGCTGCCCTTCTGTTTTACATTGCTTAGAAAACCAAAAAATAGACGTTGCCTATCAGTGCCGCGAAGGCTATTGCGGCGCGTGCAGAGCCACGTTAGTCTCTGGCCAAGTGCAATATAACGAAGAACCTTTAGCGTTTGTACGTGACGGAGAAATACTGCTGTGCTGCTGTAAACCCAATGGCAATATAAGCATAAACTTAAAATAAAGTTATACCAATGCGCATAATTAAGTATTATTGCAAATGAGTATTACTGCGTCTTATGAATCTGCTTTGGTTCGAACCGATAGTGCCCTGTGATTTTATAATCAAAGAGCATATCGGTTTTTTCAGGACCTCGCCCAATATTATGTACAATTAAAGGATTGCCGGTTTGTGTAGAGTGCTCATTAACGACCATGCCAATATGAGGAAGATTCCCCGGTAACATCCAAGTTATTATATCACCCGCTTTGTAGTCATTAGGATCACCAGATATTGCTAAATTTAAACCGTGTCTTTTAAAGTAAATTTGTAAGTTAGGCACTCTTCGGTGGTCGATATTTTTATCCGGTTTAGTCAGCCCCCAGATTCGTTTAGAGGGGTAAAGCGCAAAGTTATTTTTTATATCTTCATGTACTAATTTTTGTAAATCTACACCTAACTTTCTGTAGCTTCTGATAATAACATCAGTACATACCCCAATGTTACTTGGCACATCACCGCCTGGGTAACTTATTGAACGATAACTCCCATCATACGTAACATGCTGTGTTGTTCGCTCGAGTTAGGCTGCTACTATGCCTTCTTCAAAAGTTACAGCTTGTGCATCAATACACATTAAAGTAAATAAACATCCTAACGTTTTGTTCATATAAATTCCTTTGAAATTCAGAGCTAATTACAGAGTATAAGTAACATATTTTGGCACATCTATTGTTTTACCACGACTAGCAAATTGCTCATCAAACCCGTATTCCATCTTTTCGAGCGGAGCATAGTGATATCCCACTCGCTGAATTTCACTAATGTAACGAAGCATAAATCTGTCTGCGCCCAGTTCAACCCACTGCGCAACATTAACCCTTAAATTAGTAGTGACGTGGGGAAGTAAATAATAAGTATTTTTATACGTTATACCCGCCGCGACCATATCGACAAAATCACCTAGATCCAATTCTGGCAGACCCGCAAAGTCTGGCTTTGGTATTTGGTCTACAACAACGTAATTATGTGTTTTTAAAGAATTCGGTAGGATAAAACCCATCAAATTCATTACTGAATTTATCACAACTCACTTTTTGACTACTGTATTTTAAATTTGTAGTAAATTTTTACCAAGCACTTGGACTTCCCAGCTTTCACTAGACAACTTTTAGTATTAATACCTCGCAACTAGCGAAGAAAATAGAACGCATAGAATACCTAAACAAAAAGCTCTTTATCAAAATTATCATATAAGCATAACCGGTCTATAAACAGTAAAACCCTTTTTTATATTTTTTAAAGTGTTATCATTTGTAACTAAAATAGTAACACTTAAAATCATGTATAATTTTACTAATACACTCTTTCGCATAAAAATAATGCATTTTATTCCTATTGTCTTACTGGTCATATTTAGTGATACAGCAAATGCTGACAATATAAAACCGTTCACATCAGATGGCTGTAGTGCTTTTCCGGACGGCACCACGAAAGATAAAAAGTTGTGGCTTGCATGTTGTAAAGCGCACGACTACGCCTACTGGCAAGGTGGCACTTATTGGCAACGTTTAGGAGCAGATAAAGCCTTGCAAGAGTGTGTTATTGAAGCCGGCGAAACGAGTATAGCGAACCTTATGCTTGTCGGAGTTCGATTTGGTGGCAGCCCTTATATACCATCGACTTTCAGATGGGGCTATGGTTGGCCCTATCCTAGGTTATATCAAGCATTAACCGCTGATGAAATTAAGCAAATTGCTGCTTTAAAAACGGCATCAACTCAAACCAATTAATAAGTTGTGAAAACTGGGTTATGAAAATAATATCAAAAGTAATTGAATCACTATGCTTATACTGCTAAGTGTCATTTTAACTTTGTTTCCAACGGTAATATCTTATTTTGTTTCACGTAATTACGCTAAAAAGGCTAAAGCGACTAATAAAGGTGCTTACATCAGAGCAGTGCTTTGGCCTAGCGTTTTCTCGTGGACACTATTTGCGGCTGTTGGGCACGGTGCAATCATCTTTCCCTTACCTTCAACGTTTGCGGTCATGTTATATGTGTTTTTATATGACGAACGTGGTATCTATTTTCACCCTCACATATTTTTAAGCCCAACGATTCCAATAACCGTTTATTTAATAAGCTATTTCAAATACAAAAAAAGGGCTAATGTAGGCTAACGCCCTAACCCACTGTTAGCTCATAAGTATCTTGTAAGATCGAAAAGTAAGGGGCCCAGATAGCTGGACTCACGATCTTCACTTTTTACAAACCAAATCCGATAGAGTCATTCAAGTACAATTGCTACAAGGTTACTTCAACAACTTTCTCAACTATCCAAAATGGCAAGCTTATTTACGCAATTACCAACCACCAACGTTAATTGTATGAGGTAAAAGCGACCCTGCGTTTATAACCTCAGGCGATAAAGCATACTTAAAAGATATCCCAAACGCAGAACTTCATTTACTCGATTCAGGACACCTTAGTGTTGAAGAAAAATCAATAGAAATTGCAAAATCCATTGCCGATTTTATGAATCAGCTAGCACAATAGTAAGCCTTTTCTTTTGGTTTAGCATTTATAGCGAACATAAAAAAGCACTGAGGATATAAACCATCTGCGCTTTATTAAGCTCAAGCTGAATCCACAAGAATCACATTTAATATGGATAAGTTATCTATTTAATCTTCTTCAATAAGTGACTCGAGCAACTCGTGTATTTCTGCTTTGAGTTCTTTATCTTCAATTTTATTAGCACTTACCTTGGCACTTTTAAGGCTATTAATCGCCTCATCTTTTTTACCTAGCTCTATTTGTAAAGTGGCCATTGAATAAGCTATCGATGCAATATGATCTTTATTATTTATTGCAATCGACTTTTCTAGCGCTTTCTCGTATGTAGTGAGAGCGTCTTCAAGCTCTTCGGTAAAGTCAGCTAAGGTTTCCCACTGTACAGGGTGATCTTTTGAGGTATTCTCGTTTTCTTCACAAATCGTTTTAAGCCTAGAAAATAATAATTCAAATCTTTTGCGGTCGTTTCTATTTGCAGCCTCCATCAACTGTTCTGCTAAATCATGTACTGCTTTATATACTTTGGTGTTCATCATCAAGAACTATCCTTAACTGGCCGCTAAACTAACTATTTAATTTAGCAAAAATACTATTTATAGGCGTCCTGATCTTATAAGAACGGCTAATTATCTAGGTGTAATGATACATTAATAATAGATAACCGGTTGTAATTAAAAGTGTGGTTTTAAAATTATATATAAAAAGTAGCCCACGTTAGTTACAGTGATACACTGAGAAACTTATAAATACCTAATATACTGGCTAAAAATGAAAGAGTGCAACCAATGTGGCAAATGTTGTATTAAATACGGGGGTGGTGATTTAAGCGCAACTGTACAAGAAATTGAGATGTGGGCACTGTTTAACCCAGAGATTTATCAATATGTTAAAGATGATGAAATTTGGTTCGATCCACATACGCAATTAAGGCTTACCGTTTGCCCCTTTTTAGAAATAGCGCCTAAAAAAGCGCCCTCCCATAAAACAATGTATACCTGTAGCATTTACCTAGATAGACCAGAAGATTGCCGCCAATACCCCAGTTTGGTTTCTGAGATGATACGTGATGAATGCGAAATGATAGAGCCTAAGGATATAAATAACCAGCCTAAAGCGCAGCGTAAACTCGATATAATTATGCTCGATAGCCGCTCTTAAAACAGCTTATCTTATTCGCGTGTTTATTCATCGAAAAAAATTAAGCTATAGTATAACATTGTTGATATGTCAAATACGCGGTGTTATATTATATCACAACATAGTAACCGCGAACCTTTAAGATAATGACAAAGTTAACATTAATTTCTTCTGCAGTTTTTTCTGTTTTATGTTCTCATTCAGCACTTGCTGCTACCGTTACCGGTAAAATAACAGATGATAAAAACCAACCTATTGAAAATGCAGCTGTACACGTACATGGTAAAGACCAAGGTGTAAAAACCAACGCACAGGGCGAATTTTCTATTGATGTAGACTCTCAAAGCCAATTACATGTAAGTAAAGACAACTTTATAGACTCGCGTATTGCCGTAAATGAAAACTCAAACAATGTGACGGTTTCACTTACCCCTACCTCGGTAGAAACCGTTGTTGTATATGCCTCTGCACTGCATAAAAACAGCCTAGAGATGATTTCTCCAGTCAGCGTTTTATCAGGTGATGAGCTTAAAAACAAATCAAAACCTACCCTTGGTGAAACGCTAAAAGGCTTACCAGGTGTAAATGCCAGTTACTTTGGTCCGGTATCGTCAAGCCCTATTATCCGTGGTTTAGATGGCCCTCGCGTTAAGATTACCCAAAACGGTTTAGATGCTAGCGATGCATCGCGTATTGGTCCAGACCATGCGACTTCAAGCGACAGCTTAGCGGCTGAACAAATTGAAGTATTGCGCGGACCAAGCACCCTACTTTATGGCTCAGGTGCAATTGGTGGTGTAGTAAATGTAGTTGATAACCGTATACCAACGAGCAATTTAGATGATTTATCCGGCGCTGCTGAATACAGCCATGACACGGTATCTAATTCAAATACGGTGGCTGCAAAACTAGAAACAGGCAATGATGGATTTAACTTTCATTTTGATGGTACCAAACGCAGTGGTGATGACTATGAAACACCGACCTTTAGTATTACAGATGAAGATGGTGACGTTGAAACAGCAAACACTGTAGAAAACACCTTTATAGATAGTGATACATTCAATGTGGGTACTAGTTATGTGGGCGATCATTTAACGGTTGGCTTTTCTTACGGTAGCATTGACACCGATTACGGTATCCCTGGGCATGAGCATCATGACCATGACCATGAAGGTGAAACCGAAGAAGAACACGACGATCACGCAGAGGAAGAAGAAGAGTCTGTTTATGCTCATCTTGAGCAAGATCGTTGGCAAGGCCTGATTAGTTATGCGCTGGATAATAACTGGGTTGAGAATATTAACCTTCGTGTTGGCTACACTGATTACTCACACAGTGAAATTGAAGACGGTGAAATTGGCACTACCTTTAAAAACGAAACAACCGAAGCGCGCTTAAACGTAGAGCATAAATTAGCTCAATGGCACGGTATGATTGGCTATCATTATAGCGAGTCTGATTACGACGCCATTGGTGAAGAGGCCTTTACTCCTGCAAGTGTTACCACTACTCATGCACTCTATCTACTTGAAGAGCGTAAATTTGGAGATGTAACTGTAGAGCTTGGTGCACGTATTGAAGACTATGAGATTACAAGCACAATTACAGAAACAGAGCACGACCACAGCCATGATGAAGAAGAGGAAGATCATGATGAAGGTGAAGAAGAAAGTATTGCATACAGTGAAAGCTTTACTAATGTAAGCGCCTCAGTCGGCGCCATTTGGCAATACACACCTGGGCAAAGTGTAGCGCTTAGCTTATCTCACTCTGAGCGTGCTCCTCTTTCTGCTGAACTTTTATCTAATGGTTTACACATTGCCACAGGTACTTATGAAGTAGGCCTTGGCTATCATATTGAAGATAACGAGGTACACTTTGAGCCAGAAGACATTAAGCAAGAAAAATCGACTAACCTTGATTTAAGCTTTAGACGCTTTAGCGGTGATTTTGGCTACACAGTAAACTTTTTCTATAACGATATTAAAAACTTTTATTACCAACAAAATACAGGCTTAGTTTACGACGAAGAAGATGGGTTAGAATCAGCGATTGGTGCACACGATGATGCGGTTGCTGTTTATCAATTTGCCAGTAAAGATGCTGAGCTATATGGTATTGAGTTTGACGTGCACTACCAAATAGACCCAAGTGCGATGATTAAAGTTTTTGGTGATTCAACTCGCGCTAAGCTTAAAGATGATGCGGGGAATTTACCACGCATCCCTGCTAATAAATTAGGCTCTGAATTACAATACAACTTGGGCGATTTACAACTAACGCTCACCGGTACGCACTACTTTGAGCAAGACGATATAAGCGCCTTCGAGACCAAAACAGATGGCTACACAATTGTTGATGCACAAGCTAATTATCAATTAAGTTTAGGCGCTATTGATACGCAGCTGTACTTAAATGTAGATAACATTACCGACGAACTTGGCTTTGTTCATAGCTCGTTTATAAAAGATAAAGCTCCACTACCAGGCAGAAACTTCCGCTTTGGTATTAGAGGTTACTTTTAATAAAGCTTTGGCATTTATTTAGTTAGTTTTAAAACCGCATTTTATATGCGGTTTTTTTATGCCACTTCATTTAATTAACTAGGCTATTTAATTGATGTTTATAAAGCAGTAAGCGTGAGACGAAGATTTAATACCATCGCAGTAATAAATAAATCTAAGTATTAAATGGTGCGCTATTGAGGTTAAAAAATTCATTTTAAAGTAACCAAACAGCGTATTGTTGCCTAGCTAGCAACACGGCTATCTGTCCTCACCATAGCCTACTTCTTCAAACTGTTTGGGCTACACTGGTAAAGAACTGAGAATTGGTATTAAACTTCGTATTACAAAAAAGCCGTGGTCTAACACCACGGCTTTTTAAATACTGACTTAATTACTAAATTAAGAAAGGATTTCGTGTAGCTCAACGTCAAATATAAGCGTTGAGAAAGGTGCAATTGCAGCACCTGCGCCACGTTCACCATAAGCAAGCTCATGAGGAACGTAGATACGCCATTTAGTGCCTACAGGCATCATTTGTAATGCTTCAGTCCAACCTTTGATTACGCCACCCACTGGGAATTCAGCAGGCTGACCGCGCTCGTAAGAGCTATCAAAAACAGTTCCGTTAATTAGTGTACCGTGGTAGTCAACACGTACTGTAGACTCAGCTGTTGGCTTTTCGCCTTCACCCGTTGCTAATACTTCGTATTGTAAACCAGACTCTGTAACAGTGATTTCAGGACGCTTAGCGTTTTCTTCTAAGAATGCGATACCTTCAGCAGAAAGTACTTTTGCTTCTTCTTCACGACGCGCTTGGATCTCTTCGTTAATTTTTTCAAATGCAGCTTGAATCTCAGGGATCTCAACTTGAAAAGCGCTACCAGCGTACGCATCTTTCATGCCTTCAAATACTGAATTTAGGTTTAAGCCTTCAAAAGGGTTAGACTTAAGTTGCTCACCCATTTGTAAGCCAATACCGTAACTTGCTTTTTCAGCATCTGTAGTAAAATTATCTGACATAATGTGTTTTTCACGTTTTGTTAGTTAAAAGACGCGTACATGCTAACATAAAATAAAACCGGTTTGGGGCTAGTTTTTACTGTGTTTTACCTTAATTTTGCCAACTATGTAGCTACAAAGGGGTAAACTGAATAAAAATCCAACAAGCAGTGGCCATGCTATTAAACCGCCACTGCCAAACAACACTAGCGGCACTAATACTAAACCTACTAAAGCAATAAAAGCGGCGCCAATTACAGGCCAATGCGTATCGTACTTAGTAATAAGATGCGCAGTTAAAACATTAAAGCCAATACCATATGCAAAGGCAGTGATAAGCGTTGCGTCTGGTTGCGCATCTGCCGCCATTTTTATTAATAAATTAATCGCGCTTTGATAACAGTAACCAAATACAATCCACAGTAATACATGCTTTACTAAGCGTTGCGATGTAGTCAGGTCTACTTCTTTTGACATTTATTAAACTCCACAAAGCAAAAAACCGCCCATAAGGCGGTTTTTTTAAATAATGGTGGAGAGATAGGGATTTGAACCCTAGATAGGCTACAAACCTATGCCGGTTTTCAAGACCGGTGCATTCGACCACTCTGCCATCTCTCCGTACGGCGCGAATAATAGGGGGTATTGAGCAACTTGTAAAGAGCTAAATATAAATAATTAGCTAAAAAAGGCATTTGCTTCAAAAAAACACTAAAAACAACTAAAAACCTAGGTTGCTCATTGGTCTATTAGTAGTATTGCTTTGGTCTGCGTGCAATCCACGAGCAAATCAAACACAGTAATAAGCTAAGCGCTAAAAATGTAACGCTTTGAAATATTAAATCAAAACGGTTTAAATCATCACTTGGTACAACCACAAATAAAAACGCAGGCAATACACTTAGCAACAACACATAAAAACAAATTTTAAATGCCCGGCCAAAATCGAATCGTTTAGTCTGCTGCATCCACCATGTCAATAAAACAAGCATTCCCATGGCAGAGCCTGCAATAAAATGTGCAGTATTAGTACTCATTGCAACGTACAGTGTAACAAAAGCACCTACGATTCCCCAAATTGACCATGCCAGCCAATTCTCTTTTTCTTGTAAAAATAAATTTCCCATCGTTTTCGTCTTCTTTATCGTTATTTTTATTAAGACTTTCCATACTTTAGCAAAAAACAACCGATTAAAAAACAAACTGAAGAAGAAAAAGTTAACCTAATATTGCTTCCGTGCGCTTCTCACAGCTAAATCAAAAAGGGCGAGCTTAACAGCAGCAACCTTAATGCTATATGACTGCGCAAAACTGCACTAGTTCAATATTAATTACAAATCGGTGAAGTAGTCCTCTGGTTTATGTTTAGCTGGCTTTTTGCACTCAACCTCTGGAGTACCAAGATACAAATACCCTACAATTTCATCTTGTTCGTCTAAATTGAGGGCATTTTTTACAGCAGTGCTTTGGGCAAAATAGCCTGTTCGCCATACACCACCCAAACCTTGTGCAAAAGCGGCTTGCTGCATTGCAAGTACACTGCAACCGGCGCTTTGTACTTGCTCAATACGCGGCACTTTTGGATGAGCTTGATACTTTGCAATAGCAATGATGATCATTGGTGCGCGCAGAACAAGCTCTTTTGCGCGTTTAATCACTTTTTCTTCTTGCTGCTCAGCAACGGCACTTTGATAGTATATTTCTCCAAGCTTTTGGCGAGCATCGCCCTGCACTACAATAAACTCCCAAGGTGCTATACATCCGTGATCAGGCACCCGTAATGCAGCTTGCTTTATAATATCGAGCTGCTCTGAATTTGGCCCTGGGGCAGTTAATTTAGCGTCTGATTGGCGGGTTAGTAAAAGCTCAATAGCATCCATAGTGTACTCTCATAATTCAAAACGTTAGAGTACCATTTATGCCTTTAAAAAATAAACTCTGCTTAATTATCAATTTTATTAAAATCATACTTACCCCCTTCGTATTAAAGCGCCCTTACTGTACTAAATGATATTCAGATCCCCCTGTTTAAATACGAAAGAGGCGCTATACACTTAACACGCGTTACAAACAAAAAGGGCGTATAAAAAATATTTATACGCCCTTTTTAAACCAATTTGCTTGCTACTGTTTTACTACTGCGCGCCTTAGCCAATAATCAACACTGACGTAGCGACCGCCACCTACAAAAAACAAGCCAAGTAACATGGCAAAATAAATAGCAGAAAATTCGATACCGTTATTTATTATGGAAGGTTTACCTTTTTCATATAAGTAATCTGTAAATCCGTGCTCTTCAACTATGTCCCTAATTTTACTTATACGCTCTTGTACTTCTAGTGAGTTTTCAAGGCTTTCTTTTGCCCCTGGTATCGCTAACCAATCAAGTACTTGAGCCGAGCTGGTCGTAGGGTTTGATGGCGCTATAGCAAACCAACCATTATGCCAATGCACAGTTGTTGCTGCCACAACCATTGTAAACATGAGCGGAATGCTTACTAGGCGAGTAAATAAGCCAAATAATAAAAACCAACCGCCTAAAAATTCACTCCACCCAGCCAAAAAAGCCAGTAAATCAGGGAAGGGTAACCCTAAGCCCCATTCACTATTTCCAAACCATTGCACAACACTTGCATCAGCAAGAAAATAGCTAAAAAAGCCGTCGGTTTCTCCACTTAAGGCTAATTTATTAAAGCCCGCAATAATCATTACAGGAGCTAAGATTAAACGAAAAAGTAATGCGGGTAATCCGTCGGCATAGGATAGATTACCCATGATTTTATTATACAAAAAAAATAATTTACTCATGTGTGGCCTGCTTTGTCAGTATATTTAGTTATGAACTCTATACTTACCAGACCCGAGACCACGGTAAATTATTTCATTTTATTAACACTGTTAAATAGCTCTGGCCACTTGAAGCGCCTCAAAAATTGCACGCTTGGCATCAATTGCTGCAGCTAATTTTGCGCCACCAATAACATGTACTTTTGCATTTTCGCGATGTTGCTCAAGCACTTCACTATTAGAAACCTGGCCTATACACGCAATAACCGTATCGACAGGTAATACTTGTTTTTCACCTGCAACAGTAATTGTAAGGCCGTTTTTATCAAAACTATGGTATTGGCAATCAGCAATTTGTTTAACACCATGCTGCTTAGCAACCTGACGATGTATCCAACCTGTGGTTTTACCTAGTCCGCTACCAAAGCGCCCTGCACTGCGTTTTAGCATATATAACTGTCGCTCGTCTTTATGTGGCTGTGCCTCGCACTCAATACCCCACTGTTTTTTAAACTCAGGAATACTTTGCGATTTGTGCTCGCTTAAAAAAGCAACCATATCAAAGCCAATACCGCCGGCGCCTAAAATGGCGATTGATTTACCAAGCTCTACTTCACCGCGAATCACTTCATCATAGGCAAATACGCGTTTATCATCACTGCACTTAATTGATGCTTCACGGGGGCGAACACCTGTAGCAAATACGATGTCATCGTATTTTTGCAACATTGAATCATCGTAGGCTTTTCCAAGCTCAACATTTACGTTAAGCCTTTCAAGTTCATTGGTAAAATAGCTTAGCGTATGGTTGAAGTCTTCTTTACCAGGTATTTGCATGGCTAAATTGAATTGGCCACCCATTTGTGTTTTTTGATCGATAAGCGTTACTGTGTGCCCTTTTTGAGCCAAATAACAACTTGCCGAAAGCCCAGCAGGACCCGCACCAACCACCAATACATTTTTAGCTTTAGAAGCTTTATCTAGAGGGTAATCCAGTTCAAAAGCAGCTTGTGGGTTGACTAAACAGGTTGCACGTTTATTTTTGAATACGTGATCTAAACAGCCTTGGTTACAGCCAATACAAATATTTATTTGTTTAGTTTGCTGATTTTGGTATTTGTTAAAAAATTCAGGATCGGCCAATAAAGGACGTGCCATTGAAATTAAATCGGCTTCTTCATCGTTTAGAATTTGATTGGCTATATCCGGTGTATTGATACGGTTTACAGCTATAACAGGTACATTTACCACTGACTTTAATCGTTTTGACGCTTCTTTAAATGCGCCTGGTGGCACCATACTGGCAATTGTCGGCACGCGTGCTTCATGCCACCCAATGCCGGTATTAAAAATATCAACACCAGCTTGCTCAAGTGCTTTAGCCTGAATAGTCACCTCATCAGGGGTTGAGCCATTCGGGATAAGATCCATAACAGATAATCTAAAAATAATTAAAAACGTATCAGATACTTTCGCTCTAACGGCTTTCACTATTTCAAGCGCTAATCGCATTCTATTTTCTAGGCTGCCGCCGAACTCGTCATCTCGCTTATTGGTGTGTGGCGCCATAAACTCGTTAATTAAGTAACCTTCAGAGCCCATTATTTCCACACCATCGTAACCCGCTTTTTCTGCCATATAAGCAGAGTGAGCAAAGTCTTTTATCGTTTTTTTAATTGAGCTTAACGACATTTGTTTAGGCTTATACGGATTTATAGGCGCTTGAATAGCACTAGGTGCTTGGTTAAACGGGTGATAAGCGTATCGACCAGCGTGTAAAAGCTGCAAACATATTTTTCCACCATGTTTGTGAACGGCGCCTGTGTATGCACGGTGTTTAAATACATCATAATAACTATTAAATGATGAAGAAATAGGCGTTAATTTGCCACGCAAGTTAGGGCTATACCCGCCCGTAATGATCATGGCCGTGCCACCCTTAGCGCGCGCCTCATAAAAGGCACTTAATCTTTTTCGGTTATGCCACCCTTCTTCAAGGCCTGTATGCATTGAGCCCATTACTAAGCGGTTTCGTAATTGTGTGTGTTTTAATTCTAATTGTTGTTCTAACATCCTGTGCCCCGTTAACTGGTCTAACCTGTATACATTAGCTAATTCTGCTTTAATGGCAAGTAATTAGCAATATGTGCCTGCATTTAATTAAAAATACTATTAAAAACGTATATTTATGTAACCTTATAAACACTTCGTTACGATTTAGCAGTTAAAATTATTTTTATTCTAGGCTAAGATGGAACTAATGTATTAGCTGTACCAAATTAAGGAGCTATTTTGATAGCAAAGGTATTTAAAGGTATTTGGGCTGGAATCAACTTTTCTCGTCGTTTAATACTCAACATTTTGTTTTTATTACTGGTTGTTGTGTTTTTTATGTCACTTTCAAATGATGACGATACAATAATTGTAGAAGATGGCTCTGTACTTAGGCTTAATCTTAATGGGCCTATCGTAGAAGAAAAAACATACATAGACCCAGTTGAAGCAGCTATTAACGATGCAACATCAAGTTCAGAAGCACCTAGCGAAATTTTGCTTGATGATGTAGTCAAAGTAATTGATGAAGCCACTCAAGATGAGCGCATCAGCGTTATATTACTTGATTTACAGGAAATGCCTAAAGCCCACTTAAACAAGTTAAAGCGTATTACTAAATCGTTAGATGCCTTTAAGCAAGCGGGTAAAAAAGTGATTGCATCAGGCTACTATTACACTCAATCGCAATATTATATTGCCTCTCACGCCGATGAAATTGCGATGCATCCATATGGTTCGGTAGCCATTGAAGGCTATGGAATCTATCCACTTTACTTTAAAGAAGCACTCGAAAAACTTAAAGTAACACAGCATATATTCCGTGTTGGCACATTTAAGTCGGCAGTAGAGCCGTTTATTCGTAACGATATGTCTGATGCAGCTAAAGAAGCTAACCGTGTTTGGCTTGGAGCGTTATGGAGCGAATATAAGCAAGATGTTGCTGCAGTGCGCCCTTTTGATGAATCTAACTTTGACGAAACCATGGATGCTTACCTTGCTAAAATGAAGGCTGCAAATGGCGATGCAGGTAAATATGCCCTCGACCATCAATGGGTCGATTCGCTTAAAACAACTCAGCAGATTCGCCAACAACTCATTGATTTAGTTGGCGCACAAGAAGACGGTAAAACATTTAAGCAAGTGTCTTTTCGTGAGTACTTAAGCTTAGTTAAGCCCCCTATTGAATTTGATAACCCAATTACAGAAAAAGTAGCTGTGGTTGTTGCAAAAGGCACCATAGTTGACGGTGAGCGCAAAGCAGGTGAAATTGGCGGTGACTCTACCGCAGCATTACTTCGTAAAGCACGCCTTGATGATAAAGTAAAAGCCGTTGTTTTACGTATTGATTCGGGTGGCGGCAGCATGTTTGCCTCTGAGGTTATTCGCGCTGAAGTATTAGCACTTAAAGCCGCAGGTAAACCCGTTATAGCATCAATGAGCTCAGTCGCCGCATCTGGTGGTTATTGGATTGCCTCAGCAGCTAACGAAATTTGGGCCGCTCCAAGCACCATCACCGGCTCTATAGGCGTGTTTGGCACCTTCATGACTTTTGAAGATACGTTATCTGAAATTGGTGTGTACTCAGATGGTGTTGCCACAACAGAAATGGCTGGATTTTCTATTACTCGCCCTCTTAATGAAAAAATGGCGCAAGTTATTCAAATGAGTGTCGAACAAGCGTATGGCCGCTTTTTAGATGTGGTAGCTGATGCGCGCAATATGACACCAGAGCAAGTTGATAAAATTGCACAAGGGCGTGTATGGATAGCTTCACAAGCACAAGAGCTTGGCCTAGTTGATAAGCTTGGCGATAAACAAGATGCGATTGATGCCGCTGCAGCACTTGCAAAACTAAATCACTACGAAGTGAAAACGATTAAGCAAGACCTGAGCCCACAAGAAAAAATGCTGCAAGATATTTTTGGCAGTGCATCGGTTAAATCTATGCTTGGTTTAAATACAAATACCACCTCGGTGTTAGCCACACAAGCGAACATTAATACGGTGATAAAGCGTCTAAGTAGTGAAGTAGCTGATCTTAAAGATTATAACGATCCGCAAGGTGTATACGCACGTTGTTTAGTGTGTAGCGTTGCACAATAAAAGTGCACGTATTTACATAAGCAGCTGTATTTAAAACAACTTAACGTTATACTAAGCCCAGTTTTTTTACTGGGCTTTTTTATGAAACGTAAACGCATTTATATTGCATACACTGGCGGCACCATAGGGATGAAAAAATCGAGCCGAGGATACATTCCTGCTGAAGGATTTTTAACAGAAACAGTGGTCAATAACGCAGAATTTAACCGTGAAGAAATGCCTCTTTTTGATATTCA
Source organism: Pseudoalteromonas sp. S3785 (assembly GCF_005887365.1). Taxonomy (NCBI): domain Bacteria; kingdom Pseudomonadati; phylum Pseudomonadota; class Gammaproteobacteria; order Alteromonadales; family Pseudoalteromonadaceae; genus Pseudoalteromonas; species Pseudoalteromonas sp. S3785. The sequence goes on from NZ_PNCT01000032.1 coordinate 53,156, forward strand.
CGAATACTGCCCATTAATCGATTCCTCAGATATGTCACCGGCGCACTGGCAACTTATAGCTGATGACATCAAAAGCAAATACCACGATTACGATGGTTTTGTGGTACTGCATGGCACCGATACAATGGCTTATACAGCCTCAGCCCTGTCGTTCATGTTCGAAAACTTAACTAAACCCGTTATTGTTACAGGCTCGCAAATTCCTTTATCGCAATTACGCTCTGATGGGCAAGTAAACTTATTAAACGCCATGTTTTTAGCGGCTAATTACCCGATAGCTGAAGTAAGCTTATTTTTTAATAACCAATTATTTAGAGGTAACCGAGCCACTAAAGCTCATGCTGATGGCTTTAATGCGTTTGCATCGCCTAATCTAGAGCCTTTAGCGTTATCTGGTATAAATATTCAGCTAATTAAAGGTCAACTTAGTCCTTATGTAGAAAACGAACTACAGGTAACCACCATTACACCCCAACCCATTGGGGTCCTTTATTTATACCCTGGCATTAGCAAAGACGTGGTTAAAAGTTTGGTGAATGACAATATAAAAGCACTGGTATTGCTTAGCTTTGGCGTAGGTAATGCTCCACAAGACCCTGATTTTTTAGACGTACTAAGTGAGGCAAGTAAACGCGGCATGGTTATTGTTAATTTAACGCAGTGTTTAAAAGGCCATGTAAATATGGGCGGCTATGCTACGGGTAACGCGCTATTAAATATTGGTGTAATAAGTGGCTACGACATGACACTAGAGGCGTGTTTAACAAAGCTGCATTATTTGTTTAGCCAAAACCTAGAAATTGAAACGATTCGCCATTTAATGCAAGACAATTTACGCGGTGAATTAAGCCGCTAATTTGTGTTACCAAAACGCAAAAGGCACGCTAAACAGCGTGCCTTTATTATTTTATAAACGCGGTAATTATCTTACTTTTGCGTCTATGCTCACTAAATCGGTTAAGTGACATACTTCACCTGAGTGAGTTTTAATACCATGCTCACCAAAGTAATCACGCTGAGCTTGAACTAAGTGCCCATTACTTGGTGTAGTTAATGTTGCTAAATACGTTTGAGTGGATGCAAGTACAGGGAACGCTAAACCGGTCATGATTGCTTGCCCAGTTACTTTACGTAGCGCATTGGATTCGTTTTCAAGTGTATCAATGTATTCAACACCTTGAGCAACGCTATCTAAATAATCAGCACGAATAATACAACCAGCACGCCATGTTTGTAGAGTTTTAGACAAATCGACTTTCCACTGGTGAGTGCGAGACGCCCCTTTTATTAATGCTAAACCTTGACGGTACGCTAATAAACTCGCCAATGTGAATGCATCTTTTAGCTCTGCTAGGTCGACATCAACTTTGTTGGTCGCTTTAGCGGCATACGTCATCTCTTGCGCAGCGGTAGTGTCACATACATTGGTTAAGTGACGAGCTTGCACAGCAGCAACCAATGAAGGAACTGCAATACCTAATTCAAGTGCATTTTGTGCAGTCCAAAGGCCTGTGCCTTTTGCACCTACTTTGTTATCAATTAAATCAACTAGCGGTTTTTGCTTGGTGTTTTCAAGAGACAAAATATGACTAGAAATAGCAAGTAAGTAGCTGTTTAAATGACCGGTAGACCAGTCATCAAAAATTTCAGCCACTTCTTTAGGTGAGCGACCGGTGCCAATACGCAGTAATTGATACACTTCTGCAATAAGCTGCATGATTGCATACTCAATGCCGTTATGAACCATTTTTACAAAGTGACCACTGGCTGATTGACCCACGCGGGCAAAACACGACTCGCCATTGTAATTAGCTGCTACTTTTTCAAACCACGGTTCAATTCGCTCCCAACCGCCTTCTGAGCCACTTGCCATCATTGCAGGACCATGGCGTGCGCCTTCGGCACCGCCAGAAATACCCATGGTGGCAAATTCAAATTTGTTTTGATACTTAAGTTTACGGTTAATGCCGTCTTTGTAGTTACTGTTACCACAATCTACAATCATATCGTTACACTGTACGCCAGCTTCAACAAGCTCATTACATACAGCATCAACTAGTTCGCCCGCAGGCACTAATAATAAAATAGAGCGAGGTGCTTCTAAACGCCTTACCATGTCTCCTAAATCAGAAACAATATGAAGTCTATCGGCCATGCCTTGCGATTTAGCACAACTTAATAACTCTTCACCCGCATGTGGATTTTTATCATATGCGACTAATGTTATGCCTTTTTCAATCATGTTTAAGGCAAGGTTTTTGCCCATAACGCCTAACCCGACTAATGCAACTTGCATTTAGTGTCCTCCTCGGTAACAACTATTTGGTTAGTAAACTCAGTAATTCATAAAATAATACCGCGTGCATTATACTCATACCGCCATAAAATGCGAACGTTGAGCTAATACAGCATGCTTTTTTATTACGCTAATAAAAAGCACTGCAATTGTATCAAATATAAGGGCTTGGCGGTTACAAATACTCTACGCATTTTAAATTTAAGATCATTGACCTATTTTGACACCGGTGTCATAATGATGACATATTCGTTTTGTATAAAATAGTGGCAATACTAACTAGTTTGCCTATAACTAAAAATGTTTGTACATAAGTTATAAGTATTTTGAAGTCACAAAATAACCGTCAACCTGCTTATACATCTAAGCACACAGGAGAATTTGATGCTAAGACGCACAAAAATAGTCGCTACACTTGGGCCTGCAACAGATCGAGATAACAACTTAGAAAAAATTATTCGCGCTGGCGCTAATGTAGTACGTTTAAACTTCTCACATGGTGTTGCACAAGATCACAAAGACCGTGCACAAGCTGTACGCGAGATAGCCACAAAATTAGGTAAACATGTAGCTATTCTTGCAGACCTTCAAGGCCCTAAAATTCGTGTTTCAACGTTTAAAGAAGGTAAAGTAAACCTTGAAGTAGGCGCTAAGTTCACCTTAGATGCAAAAATGGAAAAAGGTGAAGGCGATGTTAACGCAGTCGGTATTGATTACAAAGAATTACCACAAGATGTAAGCCCTGGGGATTTGTTGCTGTTAAATGATGGCCTTATTCAACTTACTGTTGAACAAGTTGACGGTCACTTAGTGCACTGCTCAGTAACTGTAGGTGGCGTTTTATCAAATAATAAAGGTATTAACCGTTTAGGTGGTGGTTTAACGGCCCCTGCATTTACAGAAAAAGACAAAGAAGATTTAATCACAGCCGCTGAAATAGATGTTGATTACATTGCAGTATCATTCCCACGCAGTGGCGATGATATGCGTTACGTACGCTCTTTAGCTGAAGCGGCTGGCTCTAAAGCACAGTTACTTGCAAAAATTGAACGTGCTGAAGCCGTAGAAACACAAGAAGCAGTAGATGATATTGTATTAGCATCAGACGCTGTTATGGTTGCCCGTGGTGACTTAGGTGTTGAAATTGGCGATGCTGCACTGATGGGTAAACAAAAACTCATTATACGTCGTGCTCGTTCATTAAACCGTACTGTTGTAACCGCAACACAAATGATGGAATCGATGATCGATAACCCAATGCCAACACGCGCAGAGGTTATGGATGTAGCAAATGCCGTACTTGATGGCACAGATGCAGTTATGCTTTCAGCAGAAACCGCTGCCGGTGATTACCCTGAAGAAACAGTAGCCACAATGGCCCGTGTTTGTTTAGGCGCTGAATCGCAAAAAGAGACTCATGTATCTAAGCACCGTTTAGACAGCCGTTTTTCTAACAATGCAGAATCTATCGCGCTTTCGGCTATGTACGCTGCAAACCATTTAGATTCGGTTAAAGCAATTGTTACCTTAACAGAGTCAGGCAGCACCGCTAAACTTATGTCGCGTATCAGCTCTGGTTTACCTATTTACTCGCTGTCACGTCATGCTAGTACGCTAGGTCAAACAGCGCTTTATCGTGGTGTTTACCCTGTGTTTTTTGACTCGACTAAAACTGAAAAAGACGGCATGGTAAAAGCTGCCCTTGATACACTTGTAGCACAAGGCTCTTTGAAATCAGGTGAGACAGTCATTATTACTCACGGTGACTCAATGGAAACTGTGGGCGCAACCAACACAATGAAAATTGTAACTGTTGCATAGTTTCTGCCTTATATAAAAAATGCGAGCTAAGCTCGCATTTTTTGTGCCTGTAAAATAGTAAACTAGCTGGCCAGCGCTGCTTTTACTTTATCGCGGTAGCTTCGGCTTACTTTAAGCTCTTGTCCGTTTTCAAGCACTAATAAATACTCACCACTTACTTGTGTCACCAGCTTGCTTATTTGTTTAGTATTTACAATGGCACTGCGATGAACGCGAACAAACAAATGTGGATCGAGCTCTTGCTCAAGCTCTTTCATTGTTTTGCGCAATATATGTGTTTGCCCGTCTTGGCAATGTAAACACATATAATCGCCCGCGGCATCAACCCACTGAATTGTCGCAACCGGCACGCGAATAATTTCCCCCTGCTCTTTTACAGCTAATGATTCTGGGTAACGTTTGTCGGTTAGGGTATCGCCGGTGGCCAATTTTTTAAGTATTTCTTCACAATTATTACCTGTAATACCGGCAACAAAACTCGCTAGTTTTTTCTTATGGGCGTTGTCTTGCTGTGTTTTTAAGTAACTATGCACTTTTTCTACCGCCTGTTTTAGTCTGTTATCGTCAACGGGTTTTAAAATGTAATCCAAAGCATGTATTTCAAAGGCCTTTACTGCAAATTGATCAAACGCAGTAACAAACACAATTGCGGGTAGCGCTTTAGTGCTTTCGCTTAAGGCACGGGCAACTTCAAAGCCATTCATTCCTGGCATTTGTATATCTAAAAAAACTAAGTCTACTGGGTGCTCTTTACATGCTTCTATTGCATCAGAGCCAGAACTACACAGTTTAACTACTTCTATATCTGTATATTCTTCAAGTCTTACTGCTAAGCCCTTTCTTGCTAATGGTTCATCATCAACAATGATGGTTTTAATTTTAGTCATTTCTTCACAGCCTTCTCAAACGGTACTCGCAGATTAACTTTCAATCCACTTGGCGTATTATGTGATAATACAAACGAATAATTATTTTCATAGAGCGTTTTTAATCTGTCTTTGGTATTTGCTACCCCTACCCCTTGTGCATTTACAAGTTGTCCGTCTATTAGTTCGGTACCGGGGCCATTATCACCTACTTCAAGTAGTAGCTCGTTGGCAAAAACCTGTGCTTTTATGTCTATCACACCGCCTTGTGACATATGCGCAATAGCGTATTTAATTGCGTTTTCTATTATCGGTTGCAAAATTAAGCTCGGCACAAGGGCCTCTTTTGCTTGCTCGCTTACATCTACATTTACTTTTAAGCGTTCATCAAATCTGACCCGCTCTATTTCTAAATACAGCATTAATGCGTGTAGCTCTTGCTCTAAAGGCACTTTTTTAATGGGATCAGTATTTAGCGTATAACGCAAAAAATCACTCAACCTTGCCACCATTAAGTTAGCATCTTTGTTTTCTTTTACCAAAACTAATGTAGAAATAGCATTAAGCGTATTAAATAAAAAATGCGGGTTAAGTTGATATCTGAGCATTTTTAATTGCGCTTCATGGGCCATTGTAGTGGCTTTAAGCGCTTTTTGTCGCTCACTTTGTAATAGCTGATAATACTTTATGCCAAAGTATAAGCCACTCCAACACAAAATTATGTAAACAGAGTCTAAGCCATGCTGTAAATAGTAAAACCAATCTTCTGGGCGGTAACCGTGGCGGTATATTTCCCACAAATTAAATTTTTGTACAATTGCCCATAACGTACCTGTAATGTACGAGGCACCAAATACAACCACCATTAATATCCACGGTGATGCATTCCAAGTTTTTCTGTAAATATAACGAAGTGGGACTGTCATTAAACAGCCTGCATAGGCATTTAATAATATAACGAACACATAAATGTCACGCATTTCAAATACTTTAGAGCCGATATAATTTACAAGCGCATAACCGATCCAGCCCGCAATTTGCAATAGCCAAAAAAAGCGTTGCCTGTTATCAACTAAAGATTGCCAATTCAAAATAAAATACAACTCCGTATAAGTTAGCCAATAAGTTAAATTTACGTTAGCTAATTTAACCACTGGTTTGGTTATTATATCGATTATTACAAAGTGTTAGCAGTACCAACTATCTTAATTTTTAAGAGGCTTACCGCAAAGTTAAGCCAATAAAAAAGCGAAAGGCTTTAACCTTTCGCTTTTAAAATGCCGATTCAATCAGCTCGTATGTACAAAGCCAGCTTGTAAACTAGGCAAGCTTATCTGAGGCTACTTTATAAGTTGGGTCTTCAATTACGTTAACCTCGACTAAATCACGTGCTTTGTGTAACAACTGCTTACAATCTTTACTTAAGTGGCGTAAGTGAAGCTGCTTACCTGCTTTTGTGTATTTATCAGCTAGGCTGTCTATGGCTTCTATAGCACTGTGATCGGCAACGCGACTGTGTTTAAACTCAATAATTACATCTTTAGGGTCACTTTTAACATCAAATAACTCAGAGAAGTTTTTCACTGAGCCGAAAAATAACGGGCCATGCAGTTCGTATACTTTAGCACCTTGCTCGTCAATGTAGTTGGTTGTGTAAATATGTTTTGCATGTTGCCAAGCAAAAACTAAGGCAGAAACAATAACACCAACACACACAGCAATGGCTAAATCTGTTATTACAGTCACACCAGATACTAATACAATAACAAAAGCATCAGACAGTGGTACGCGCTTCATCATTTTAAAGCTTGCCCATTCAAACGTACCAAGCACAACCATAAACATAACACCGACAAGCGCAGCCAATGGGATCATTTCTATTAAGCTAGATGCGAATATAATAAAAGCAAGTAGCATTAATGCTGCACTTATACCCGACAAGCGCGAGCGTCCGCCCGAATTAATGTTAATCATCGATTGCCCAATCATGGCACAACCCCCCATAGCGCCAAAAAAGCCACACGTTACATTGGCAGCACCTTGGCCAATACACTCTTTATTTGAGTGACCACGGGTTTCGGTAATTTCATCAATTAGGCTCAGCGTTAACAAGGACTCAATTAAGCCAATAGCCGCTAAAATTAATGCATACGGAAAAATAATATAAAAAGTGTCTAAGGTAAATGGAACCATTGGTATATGAAACTCTGGCAAGCCGCCGGCAATAGTCGCCGATTCATTACCTGTCATTCCTTTTAGAAAATCAAGTACAGTGCGTGAGTCTAAATCAAGGCCTATTACTAACGCGGTTACAGTTACAATAGCCACTAAAGAAGAAGGCACCGCAGTAGTTAGTTTTGGTAAAAAGTGAATAATAGCCATAGTTAACGCCACTAAACCCAACATGATGTAAAGGGCTTCGCCCGTCATCCATTGCTGGCCGCCTGCACCATCGGGTACTTTAAACTGGCCAAGTTGTGCTAAAAATATAACTATCGCTAACCCATTTACAAAGCCAAGCATAACCGGATGCGGAACCATGCGTATAAATTTACCAAGCTTAAATACCCCCGCGAGTATTTGCAGTATCCCCATCAAGAGCACTGTGGCAAATAAGTACTCAACACCGTGATCGAGTACCAAACTTACCATTACAACCGCTAATGCACCGGTAGCGCCCGAAATCATACCTGGGCGGCCACCAAAAATAGCCGTAATTAAACCAACGATAAACGCGGCATAGAGACCAACTAAAGGTTCGACATTTGCTACAAAAGCAAACGCAACAGCTTCTGGAACGAGAGCAAGTGCTACAGTTAAGCCAGATAAAATATCGTTTTTAGCAGAGCTAGGCGCTTTGCTGAGTAAGTTAAACATTGAGTTCCTCAGGGGGTTATTTGGTTAGGATCGAAAAAGCGCTAAATGTTACCAAATTAGCGCTCATTTAACAATTCGCACACAGCGTTATTAGCTTTGTTAGTATAGCTTAACTTTTTGTCGTTTATTTTATAGAGGAAGAGATGTACTGCGTTTTACACATGTCATGGTTACGTTAGAGTGTACCTCTTGAACGTATTCTAAGCTGAGTAAATTGTCACGTACAAAGTGCTCATAGCCTTCTATACCTTGTGAGATTATACGCAGCATAAAGTCCATAGTACCGGCCATTGTGTAACATTCTGTCACTTCGTCATAGCTCATAATTAGCTTTTCAAACTCAGCTAAGTTTTTCTTGCCATGGTTTGATAAGCGCACATGTGCGTATACAAGCATGTCAAAACCAAGCTTTTTCTCATCTAAAAGCGCCACTTTACTTTTGATGTAGCCATCTTGTTCAAGCTTAGCAATTCGTCGCCAACAAGGTGATTGAGATAAGCCTACTTTGTCTGCAATTTCAGCAGTTGAAAGACTTGCGTCCTGTTGTAAAAGTGCCAAAATTTGGCGATCTACGTGATTTAGAGACATTTTATTTCTTATTTATCTAATAAACTGGTTAAATTATACAGCCAATTTAAAATTCCGTCTGCAATAATTTTGCATTTTCATGGATTTTAATTAACCAAATTGGCCACTTATAAATGGATTAGTGCGTTTTTCGTGGCCTACAGTCGAATCTTCACCATGGCCGGCCAAAATACGCGTGTTATCTTCAAGCGTTAAAATATGGCTTTTAATAGACTCAATCAGCTGCTCTGTGTTGCCTTTAGGGAAATCTGTACGCCCTATAGCCCCTTTAAAAATAACATCGCCAACAATAACGCATTGCTGAGCAGGTTCATAAAACACAATGTGACCAGGTGTGTGCCCCGGGCAATGCTTAACACTAAAGCTAAGTTTGCCAAGCGTTAATACATCATTATGATTAAGCCAAATATCAGGGTAAAAAGCTTTAATAGCAGGAAAACCAAACATTTGTGCTTGCATAGGCAGGTTTTCAAACCAAAATGACTCATCTTTTTGCGGGCCAATAATTTGTACATTGTAGTGTGCGCGTAATTCATCGGCTGCACCTACATGGTCTAAATGCCCATGCGTAAGCCAAATAGCGCTCAATACTAATTTGTGTTCATTAAGCGTGGCTATAATTTTTTGTGTGTCGCCACCTGGGTCAATTACCACTGCTTGCTTTGTTTCTGTACAGCTGATTATTCTGCAATTTTGGGAAAAAGGAGTCACGGGTATCGTAATAACGCGCATATTAAATTTCTTTATCTTTTTGATCGGGGATAACGGCTACTTGCTCATACGACATTAAAATTGGGTATTTTAAATACGCTTCATCATAAAATGGGGTATGTGAATATAACCAGTTCAAACGTGCATTGGCATCGTGCGCAAATGCTTTATCTTTAAGTTTTTTATCAAACTGAAGGGCAAGTTTTGGGTTGTCTTTAAGCATTTTCCGTGCGTATGGGATTAACGCGTAATTTTCCATGTATTCTGTTCGTTGAAAAATCGTATTAAACTCACCCCACGCGAAAAATGAATCAGGAGCTTCCGGGTGTAATAAATGAACCGCTAATTCCCCTGCCTTTTGTTGCGTGTTTACTTGATACCAACCGTCTAAATCTACATTTATCGCAGGCACATAATCAAAACTTGCTGAGACTCTAAAACGCCCTTCAAACGGGGCTTTATCAAACGAATAATCCAATACTTTAGCAAGCTTTAATGGTTGTGTATTCGCGCCTTTAAGTTTATTAACAGACACCCCATGTAACTTAAGCTTTTCTATTATATCGCTATACACGGGCGGTACAAAAAATGCCTGTGGCACATCAACAACTCGTTCAACCTGTTTTTGCCAATAAATCGGTAAGTCAGTGTAGGTATAGGCTTTTCCCAAATATTTAACTTCAGTTTGCCCCGAAAGCGCACTTACACTTGAAGTGTACTCTACCCCTTTAAACCCACTAATTGTGTCTGCTTGTTTTGCATAAGATCGTTTAACAATTAGTTTATCAGGTACAAATTCTTGCTCTTTTTTTACGGCGTTAGCAAGTTCATGGCTGTACTGAGAGAGCGCGTTTATCGCCCCATCTAAAAATACATAGGTGCCTAATACGCGTTGTTGATAAGGTTTTAAAGAATGGTTTTCAACTAAAATTGTTGGTAATGACTTTAAATCGCCCCACCCGTTTGAAAATCTCGGTGTAGCCACCCAACCTGCAAGGCCTTTTTTAAAGTCGCGTTTATCCATAACAAACACTAATGGCCCAGGTATATGTCCTTGCTTTTGTAATGTTTCGTTAATAACCGGCTTTATATACTGATCTAAAGCATCCGATATCGCGGGCGATTCACTGGCAAAAACGGGATTATAACCATAGGTAACATCGTATTGATAATCTGCGCCATCGGTAACATGCACATCAATGTACAAGTTGGGGTTATAATCATTAATAACCTTTAAAACACTTTTTACCTCGGGTGTATCTAACTTAGTGAAATCGCGATTAAGGTTTAGATTATTTGCATTGGTTCTAAAGCCCATTTTTGCAGGGCCGCGCTGATTTATACGATTAAATGCACTGCTACGCTCATGGCCATCTACGTTTAAGATAGGAATAAAAAGTATGTTTACCTTTTTTAAAATATCACGGCGCTTACCTGTTGCAATATCGCGCAGCAACATAAACATAGCGTCTTTACCATCTATCTCGCCTGCATGAATACCGGCTTGGATAAGAATAGTTGGCTTAGTGCTGTTAGCCATCTGCCCTGCTTCAAAGAACCCTTGCTCACTGGCAACCAACATTTTAATAGCTCGTTTGCTATTACTGTACCCTATTGTTTGAGATTGAAACTGTGTGGGATTTGCAGCAACTAATCTATCTACAAACGCCATTGTGTCGGCATAATTTGGCGAAGCTTTACCCTGAGACAACTCAAAATCAGTGGTTAACGGGCCTTGTTGCTGTAACAACGAAACGCTATTACCTTGCCAAGGAATAAGAGGCGGTAAATGACTGTTATCTGCCACAATTGCAGATAAAAATAACAGACTTGCAAACATAGTTTTCTCTAACAAACGCTTTAATAAAACAAATTATACCAAGTAAACATAGCGATATTATAAAAGTGCGGTGATTCAACAAAAAAGAAAGCCCGCTGATACCCATGCACTTTATTAGGTGATCTATTTTGAGGATGGAAATACATAGTGCTAGCGAAACAAAAAATTTTGCTATTTAGTTGTTCTAAACGAGACTTTTTTAACGCAGATAGCGACACATTTAGCCCTCAAATCAAAAAAGTATTATTGTTGGGAGATATTATTAGGTGAGTCTTAAATTATAGGCACAAAAAAAGGAGCCTAGGGCTCCTCTTTAATACTTATTTAAAAAGCTTAAGCTGCCGCTAGGCCTTCTTTTGCTTTTTCAACAAGCGCTGCAAATGCAACTTGGTCGTAAACAGCGATATCTGCAAGGATCTTACGATCGATTTCTACAGAAGTCTTTTTAAGACCATTGATAAAACGGCTGTAAGACAGACCATTTTGACGTGAAGCTGCATTGATACGTGCAATCCATAATTGACGGAAAGTACGTTTCTTAGCACGACGGTCACGGTAAGCGTATTGACCCGCTTTAGTAACTGCCTGGAAAGCTACGCGGTAAACACGTGAACGTGCTCCGTAGTAACCTTTAGCTTGCTTTAAAACTTTTTTGTGACGTGCACGTGCGACAACGCCGCGTTTAACTCTTGCCATTTCTAAAAACCCCTATTAAGCGAATGGTAACATACGTGAAACTAGACCATGGTCATTTTTATGAACCATCATCTTAGGACGTAGGTGTAACTTACGCTTAGAAGTTTTCTTAGTCAGAATGTGACGAAGATGCGCTTGTTTACGCTTGAAACCGCCAGAAGCAGTTTTCTTGAAACGCTTAGCAGCGCCTCTGTGACTTTTTAGCTTATAAGCCATTGCAATAACTCCAAATGTATTGCTTAAAAATTAGTAAGCAGGCGTGAGATATATTTCTATAGCTCCACTTTTAGGCCTAACTTACTGCCATATTCCGGTGAAAACCCAGCATAAATGCCGCAATTTTACTTTAAAACCGGTTAGCACAGGTGAATATTTACATATTACTTGGGTACCTGGGCTAAATTCGGTGCGCATTATCGCTTAAAAATTACTTTTTAGCAACAGGCGCCATCATCATAACCATTTGACGGCCTTCAACACGATTTGGGAAAGACTCAACTACTGCAAGTTCTTCTAAATCAGCCTTAACACGGTTTAATAATTCGATACCAATTTCTTGGTGAGCCATTTCGCGGCCACGGAAGCGGATAGTGATCTTAGCTTTATCGCCAGCTTCTAAGAACTTACGTAAGTTGCGCAGCTTAACCTGATAGTCACCTTCATCCGTACCAGGACGGAATTTGATTTCTTTAATCTGGATTTGCTTTTGCTTCTTCTTCTGCTCTTTTAGTTCTTTGCTTTTTTCAAAGATGAACTTACCGTAGTCCATAACCTTACAAACAGGCGGCTCAGCGTTTGGGCTAATCTCTACAAGATCAACACCCGCTGCATCAGCCATAGCTTGTGCGTCTTTTAATGACTGAATTCCAGCTTGTTCGCCTTCGATGTCGATTAAACGAACTTCTTGAGCTGTAATTTCTTCGTTAATACGATTTTTTTGAGCTGTTTGTTGCCCTTTCTTGCCGCCTCTAATGGTACGTTCCTCCAAGAATATCAATAATATAAGCGTGTAGTTGGCTGTTTGTGATTGCCCTACACGCTCGATTTTTACTGTCGATTTTTAATTTCTTCGCTAATTTTAGCTACAAAATCATCAACATTAAATTTGCCTAGGTCTTCACCTGTGCGGGTACGTACTGCTACTTCCTGTTGTTCAACTTCTTTATCGCCAACAACCAGTAAGTAAGGAATACGCTTAAGTGTATGTTCTCGGATTTTAAAGCCAATCTTCTCATTTCTCAAGTCAGCAGCGGCTCTAATTCCAAGTTTATTTAATTTTTGTACAATTTCGTGCACGTAATCTGCTTGTTTATCGGTAATGTTCATAATTACCACTTGCTTTGGCGCAAGCCACGTTGGGAATAAACCAGCGTATTCTTCAGTTAAAATACCGATAAAGCGCTCAATTGAGCCTAAAATAGCACGGTGTATCATAACTGGCGTACGTCGTTCGTTGTTTTCAGCTACATAAGTAGCGCCTAAACGACCCGGTAATGCAAAGTCGAGTTGCACTGTACCACATTGCCACGCTCTGTCTAAACAATCGTACAAAGTAAATTCAATTTTAGGTCCGTAAAAGGCACCTTCACCTGGTAGGTAATCAAATTCAATGTCGTTTGCTTTAAGTGCATCGGCTAATGCAACCTCTGCTTTGTCCCAAATTTCATCGTCGCCGATGCGTTTTTCAGGGCGCGTAGAAAGCTTCACTACAATTTTATCAAAACCGAATGTCTCATAGGTATCATAAACCATCTTAATACACGCTGACACTTCGTCCATTACTTGCTCTTCTGTACAGAACACGTGAGCATCATCTTGTGTAAAGCCACGTACACGCATTAAGCCGTGTAAAGCACCTGATGGTTCGTTACGGTGACAACAACCAAACTCAGCCATACGCAGTGGTAAATCACGGTACGATTTTAAACCTTGGTTAAAAATCTGTACGTGACCTGGGCAGTTCATTGGTTTTATAGCGTATTCGCGTTTTTCAGACTCTGTGGTAAACATGGCGTCTGAGTATTTTTCCCAGTGACCTGATTTTTCCCACAAAGAGCGGTCCATCATCATTGGACCTTTAACTTCTTCGTAGCTGTATTCACGCAGTTTTTCACGAACAAACTCTTCAAGCTCGCGGTAAATGCTCCAACCATCGTTATGCCAAAATACCATACCTGGCGCTTCTTCTTGCCAGTGCCATAAATCAAGGGCTTTACCAATACGGCGGTGATCGCGTTTTTCAGCCTCTTCTAAACGTTTAAGATACGCTTTGAGTTGCTTTTTGTCGCCCCACGCTGTGCCGTAAATACGCTGTAGCATTTTGTTTTCAGAGTCGCCACGCCAGTATGCACCAGCCACTTTCATTATTTTGAAGTTTTGGCAGAATTTCATGTTTGGTACGTGTGGACCACGACACATGTCTACGTACTCTTCGTGATGGTATAATCCTGGTCTGTCATCTTTTGCGATGTTTTCGTCCAAAATTTCCATTTTGTACGTTTCGCCACGCGCTTCAAACGTATCGCGTGCTTCTTGCCAGCTTACATTTTTTTTCACTACGTCGTAATTTGTTTTTGCAAGTTGTAACATACGCTTTTCAATAGCATCTAAGTCTTCTTGAGACAAAGAGTGTTCCATATCAATATCGTAGTAAAAACCGTTATCGATAGTTGGACCAATAGCCATTTTAGCGTCAGGGAAAAGCTGCTTAACTGCGTGACCGATTAAGTGAGCACACGAGTGACGAATAATTTCTAAGCCGTCGTCGTCTTTTGCGGTGATGATCTCAAGGCGCGAATCTTCGTTTATCATATCGCACGCATCAACACGCTCGCCGTTAACGCGTCCAGCAATGGTTGCTTTAGCAAGACCAGGGCCAATATCGTTAGCTACATCAAGAGTACTTACAGGGTTTTCAAAACTACGCTGACTGCCGTCAGGAAGAGTAATAACTGGCATTATAAATCCTTACATACAGTGGTGACACCTACAATGTATCACGTGTATTTTTAAATAAATTAAATGAGAATGACTCGACAACGCTTTTACGAATAAGCATTGACTATTTTTCGCCACAAATGACTAATGTAGATGCTGAGTCTGCTCAACTACAAAAAAGATATTGTCGCGTGATAGAGTATCAATTACAAGTTTAAAGCACGCTCATTACTTGAAATTTTACCTAAAATAGTCATTTTTTTGTTTTTCGCTCGCTAATTTAAATTAAGGATGTGACAACTTGAGTTTATTGATTATTAAAATGCACACGCAAAGCCTCGCTCTCGCAATTTATTAGATGTTGGGTATAATACCTAACAATTAAGTTATATTAGAGAACAGCAATGAGAACATGTGGTGTAGAAATTACCGGTAGCGATGTACTACTTTGTATTTTAAGTAAAGATAACGACGTATTTGATATTCGCGATGTGCGCCAAACACGCTTTACCTTAGGTAACGGTAACGACACTGAAATAATGCGTAAATTTCAATTTGATTTTGCAAAGCTAATGCAAGATTATCAAATTGATTCTGTTGCCATTCGTGAGCGCCAACCTAAAGGTAAATTTGCAGGCAGTGCAAAGGGCTTTAAAATGGAAACAGCGATTCAATTAATTGAAGAGTTAGATGTTCGCGTGTTCTCAACGACCGAAATTAAAGAGCAGCTCAAACGCAACCCAATTCCTATTGCGTTTGAAGACACCGGCCTTAAAAAGTACCAAGAAAACGCTTTTGTTAATGCCTATGTATACATTATGAAAAAAACCTACCGCAGTGATGAGCTATAAGCCTTTAAGCGACTAAAACAAATTATAAAAACGCCTTTTAGTGGCGTTTTTTTATGCCTGCATAAAACCTAGCTTTTTATAGCCCTTCTATAAAACATTTTCATTTAACTTCTCGTAACGCTTAGTACATTAGTCTACCCCCTCTTTCTTTGTCGACAATTTGTGTTTATTTTAACTACAGCTCATAACAATTCGCTTAACTATTTTAATTTTCTACACAGCTATTAGAGGCTACGTAAAATAATACTGACTCATCATCACGAATTGATATAAGTAACTGACACACATTAATACGGAGAAGCACATGATTACACCATCGCGCTCGGTAAAAGAGGTAGAACAAATAAACACATTACCGCTCACAAAAAGCTATTTTAAAGGTGCGCAAAGTACGCCGCTTACGGATAAAACAATTGGCGAATACTTTGACTTTATTGTCGACAAACACCCTGATTCGCTTGCTGTCGTTGTTAGCCATCAAAATGTACGCTTAACGTACAGAGCGTTTCAAAAAGAAGTTAATCAACTTGCTATGGGGCTATTAGCCATAGGTATTAAGCCAGGAGATCGGGTCGGAATATGGTCACCCAATAACATTGAGTGGTGTTTAACCCAATTTGCGAGCGCCAAGATAGGTGCCATTATGGTGTGCATCAACCCAGCCTATCGCCCTAACGAACTTCAATTTGCATTAAACAGTGTTGAGTGCTCAACACTCATTACCGCTTCGCAATTTAAGGGCAGTAACTATATAGATATGTTAAATAGTTTAGCGCCAGAACTTAAGCAGTGTGAAAATGGGAAGCTGTCATCTCACGCTTTACCTAGCCTTAAAAATATAATACGGATTGGTGATGAAACAAGCCCTGGCATGTTTTCTTTTTCGGATATTATGAATATGGCCACGCCAGCTCATAAGCTAGAGCTCAACGCTATTGCTGCAAATTTAAGTGCCGATCAGGACATAAATATTCAATTTACCTCCGGCACCACGGGCAACCCTAAAGGTGCGACACTCACGCATAAAAACATACTTAATAATGCACTTTTTGTTGCTGATGCTATGCATTTTACAGCACAAGATAAACTATGTATTCCTGTGCCGCTGTATCATTGTTTTGGTATGGTGCTTGGCAGTCTTTTGTGTGTAACTAAAGGCGCCGCAGCTATATACCCTAGCGATGCATTTGATGCAAAAACCACGCTTGATGTAGTACAGCAAGAAAGCTGCACGGCGCTGCACGGTGTGCCTACTATGTTTATTAGCCAGTTAGAGCTGCCTAATTTTACTAACTATAACCTTAGCACGTTGCGCACCGGTGTTATGGCAGGTTCTACGTGCCCTGAGCAAGTCATGCGTAAAGTACAAACACAAATGAATATGAATCAGGTTTTAATTGCGTATGGGCAAACAGAATGCAGCCCAATCAATAATATAACCGAAACCGACTCATCTATAGAGCGTCAAGTAACAACCGTTGGCCGCGCCCTTGCTCACACTGAAGTTAAAATTATTGACGAACTGGGTAATATTCAAAAAGTAGGAGTACCCGGTGAGGTTTGTAGTAAAGGCGCCGGAATAATGCGCTGCTATTGGAATGACGAAGAAAAAACACAAGCCACTATAGATGATGAAGGTTGGTTACACTCTGGTGATTTGGGGGTAATGGACAGCGAAGGATTTGTTACTATTGTTGGCCGCATTAAAGACATGATTATTCGAGGTGGCGAAAATATTTACCCACGCGAAATTGAAGAGGTTCTTTACACTTATCCAGGTGTTCAAGATGCCGCTATATTTGGTATTAGTGATGAAAAGTACGGTGAAGAAGTGTGCGCGTGGATCCAACCAAAAGAAGATGCAGTTCTTGATGAGCAAGCAATACGTGCATTTTTAAAAGACAAACTCGCCTATTTTAAAATGCCCCGTTATATTCGCTTTGTAGAGAGTTACCCAATGACAGTAACAGGCAAACTGCAAAAGTTTAAAATGCGAGAGCAAATGCAGCAATTACTTACTGATAAGGCCTTTTCTTAGCCGCAAATATTAACTACAAAAAAGCTCAGCAATTGCTGAGCTTTTAGCGTTAAATAATTTATTTACTCTGTAGGGCGATACTGCTGCTGAACACCTGTTAAAAACAAACGCAAAATTTGGTCATTACACACACGGTAATGTTTGTTTTCTACTTTGCGAGAAAACGCACTAAGCTCATGCTTACTTAATTCAAAGTCAACCTGTGCAAGTGTTGCTATAACATCTTCTGCTTTCATGTTTAGCGCAATACGCAGTTTCATAAAAATAATATTATTGGTTAGCTTAGCCTCTGGCAAAGGCTGTGGGCCTCCACGCTTGCCACGCTTAGTATTAATAAAGCCATTTAAAAACGTAGCAAACTCAGTGTCTGACATTTTAACAAACCCTTGCTCGCCCTCTTTTGTTAACCATGCAACAACTTGCTCAATGGTAACTGTTGCCTCTGCGGCGGCAAAAATACCGACCATGGCAGTATTGGTTAAATTAAAGGTATAGCGAACACGGCGTAAAATATCGTTATTTGTCAAAGTAATTTCCTGAGTAGAGAGCGAGGCTAAATTAGAGCGCCCACGTTAAATGAGCGCGCAGTTTAGCAGCTTGAGGCACGCTGCCCTATTGAAATTTACGCTATAAAAAGTTGTTAATTACCCAACACTTTTGCAGGGTCGACACGCGTTGCTTGCCACGCGGGGTAAATAGTAGCAAGTACAGCTAAAATAAAGGTAACTATCACTGTTATACCTATATCACTAAGTACTAATTTACTGGGTAAAAACTCAATAAAATAAACGCCTTCGAGTGGGTTAGCACCGAATAAATGACTCACCCATGTAAACAGCTCACTTATATTAAGCGCAAGTACAACCCCGACTAATGTACCAAGTAGTACCCCAACAAAAGCTTGCGTTAAACCTTGCATGACAAATGTAGCTAAAATAGTACTGTCTTTAGCGCCCATGGTTTTTAAAATAGCTATGTTGCCTTGCTTTTCGCGTACTTCCATTACCAAGGATGACACAATATTAAAACTGGCTACCGCTATAATTAAAAATACCACTATATAAACAATGGTACGTACCATTTGTATATCTTGATACAAGCTACCTTGCGTTCTAAACCAACTAGACACGTACACATAATCACTAATAGTTTGACCAACCCGCAGTGCAATTTGATGCGCCTCAAATACGTCATCAACACTTAACCTAAGCCCAGTTACTTGGCTATTATCGTAACCTAAAACGCTTTGTGCTTTATTTAAATGAATAAACGCAGCGGTGCTATCTATTGGGCCACCCATTTCTATAATGCCCGCAAGTGTTAACGTTACGCGTTTAGGGGCTAATAGTGACTTGCCTTGCTCACTAATTTTAGGAATGAGTAAAGTAATAGTGTCGCCTATATTAGCGCCTAATTGCTTAACAATTTGCTGACCTAAAATAACTTCATTCGTGCGCAGCTGACTAACCAGTGTGCCTTGGGTAAATTGGTTTATGGCCGATACATTTCCTTCATAGCTTGGTTCAACGCCGCGTACTTCTACCGCTTTTAGCTGGCTTTTAAATTGCGCCATACCATTTACCGCTATAAACGGCGCAGCACCAGTAACATGTGGCTGGTGCTCTAACCGTTCAACTTTTTCAGCCCAATTGGCAATTGGCCTGCTTGGTGCTACGTATTCAACTTGCGGTACCACACTTAATAAACGATGCACAAGTTGCTGCTCAAAGCCATTAATAACCGAAAGCGCAACAATTAACACCGCCACCCCTAATAAAATACCAACAGTAGAGGCTTTGGCAATAAAGCTTACAAATGCGTTTTTTTCGTCTTTATGGCCAGAATACGCTCTAAAACGTTCACTTAAAAATAAACTAAGCAACATGGTGCGACTCTTTAATGGCAAGTTTCCCATCATCTAAATACGCAATTTTACCTAGCTTGTCTGCAAGCTCTAAGTCGTGAGTGACCACTACAAAACTAGTATTTAAGCTTTTATTAAGCTCATTAATTAAATCGTAAATTTTAATTGCATTTTGCTTATCAAGGTTACCGGTAGGTTCGTCGGCTAACACTAATGCGGGTTTAGTCACCAGCGCTCTGGCGATAGCAACACGCTGGCGCTCTCCACCCGACAGTGCCGATGGTTTATGCTCACTACGATGCGCTAAACCTACTTTATCGAGCATTTCAAGCGCTTGCCCTTTCGCTTCGTTAGCGTTGAGCCCTTTAATTAACAGCGGCATAGCCACGTTTTCAACTGCACTAAATTCCATTAATAAATGGTGAAACTGATAAATAAAACCCAAGTTTTGATTTCTAAACGCCGCTTGATCTGTTCGCGATAATTTAGCAACGTCTTGATTTTTTATTTTAGCGCTGCCCGATGTAGCCGTATCAAGGGTGCCTAAAATATGCAGTAAGGTACTTTTCCCTGAGCCCGAGCTGCCCACTATAGCCAGCATATCTCCTTGGTTAAGTGATAGGTCTACCCCTTTTAATACTTCTACTTGGTTTTGGCCATCTTGATAAACTTTACTTAAGTTTTGACAGCTAATAACTAAATCATTCATAACGCAATACCTCTGCTGGTTTTACTTTTGCGGCTTTGCGCGCAGGATATAAAGTGGCTAAAAAGCTCATTGCAATACTGCTAAGCGCAATAATAACGAGACTTAACACATCAAACTTTACCGGAAGCTCTACACCTGCGAGTAGGTTTAGCCCTACAGCAGCGAGTAGTTCATTAATATATAAGCTAAACAATACACCTAAAAATGCCCCTATCGCGGTGCCAATAACCCCGTTATACAAGCCTTGCACCATAAACACTTTTTGTACTTGTGAAGGCGTTAAACCTAAGGTTTGTAATATCGCCACTTCGCCTTGTTTTTCACTCACCATCATAGTCAGTGCCGAAACAATATTAAATACAGCCACTAATACAATCAGCCCTAACAACATAGACATAATACGTTTTTCCATGGCAACCGCGGCAAATAGCGTGCCTTGGCTACTGCGCCAGTCACTTACTTGATAATCGCGTAAAATAAGTTGGCTGTCCTTTGTAAATTGCGCTAATTCAAAGGGTTCATGTAACGAGACACTTAAGTTAGGCGCGGTATTTTTGTTAAGCTTTAATACCCGCTGTAAAGATGCACCGCTGGTAAATGCAAGGCCCATATCTATTTCTGAGCCGGTTTCGTATATTGCGGCTATTTTAAATAAACGCTGACTAGGTACGCGCCCAAGTGGCGTATATGTAGAGGCATTAGGCATAATTACGCGCAATTTTTCTCCCATACCAACACCAAGTTTACGGCTTAAATAACGGCTAATAGCTATGCTGTAGCTATCATTTAAAACGTTTTGCCAATTGCCCTGCACAACTTTATCGGTAATTTTATATAACGAGCCGTTATCGCCATACAAGCCTTGCAGTAATACGCCGTGTAAGTCTTTATTGGTTTGCAAAATGGCTTCGCCATGGCGGTATAGGCTTACGTGATCTACGTAATCTGAGCGCTCTAAATCAGCTTTTAACGCATTCATTTGCGCGCTGGTGTGTTTATTAGCTTGTATTTCTACGTGAGGAATGAGCCCTAACATATTAGTTTTTAAACTGTTTTCAAAGCCATTCATTACACTGCTTACAGTGAATAAGGCCATAAGCCCTATGGCTATTCCGGCAATAGAAAAAAATGAAATAAACGATATAAACGCATTTCCTTTAGAGGAGCGGCTATATCTGAGCCCTATAAATAAGCTAACCGGTTGAAACATATTATTTAAAACATTTATGCTAAAAGTGTGCGGCTATAGTAGCACGAACTAAGATGAATTGAATATGACCATAAATGTAAGAAATAATTTATAAATCTTACACTTGGCTATATTTTAAGCGCGCTTTATTCAAGTCCAGCCACTAAATAATCGAGTAATACTCTTACGTTAGTGGCAACAAACTGACGCGGCGGGTAAATTCCCCACACACCTTCTTGTTCCGGCTGATAAGGGGTTAATACGGGCACAAGCTCACCCGTTCGTAGCTCATTTTCAATGTAATAATTAGGTAGCTGGACTATTCCTAAGCCTTTTTTTGCGCCATCAACTAACGCCCATCCACTATTGCAGCGCAAGCGCCCTGCAATTTTAATGTGTTTATCACGGCCGTTTTCGTTTACTCGCCAGTAACTACTGTTACCAATTAAACATTGATGTTGTGTTAGCTCACCTAGGGTATGAGGCTCACCTACTCGGGATAAATAATCGGGGGAGGCACACATTATAAAGCGCCTAGCACTTAAACGCCGTGCTCTGTGGCTTGAATCTTTTAAATGCCCTAACCGAATGGCTAAATCAAACCCGCCTTCGAGTAGGTTTTCTTGCTCGTTAGAAAGTGTAGCAATAACTTCAACCTCAGGGTGAGCGTCCATAAAATTGTGCACAATAGGCATAATAAAAGTTTCACCATACATAACTGGTGCTGTTAATTTAATTTTCCCTTTTGGCGTTGTTTGCTGCGTAGCTAAGCTTTGCGTTGCATCGTCCATAGCATGTTGTAATTGCTTAGTTTGATGTAAAAAGGCTTCACCCTCTTTGGTTAATACCACTTTTCGGGTGGTACGGGTGAGTAATTGGGTATTTAAACGCTGCTCCAACGCTGTTACATGGCGACTTATATGAGCAACCGACAACCCCAGTACATTAGCCGCTGCTGTAAAACTGCCCTCTTCACCCACGGCTATAAACTCGTCTATGCCATCCCAACGTGCCATTATTACCATACTGTAAAAGTGTTTTAATAAATCAGAGATTATCATTATTTGAGAAACAAATACAATAGAGCCATCACCCAAACACTTTGGGTCTACAATTGTTATTTAAAACCACTACAAAGGATAAGCATATGTCTGAATTTATAAAATCAAAAGCAGCTATTGCATGGGGTCCAAACCAACCGTTAAGCGTTGAAGAAGTTGATGTGATGATGCCCAAAAAAGGCGAAGTAATGGTAAAAATTACTGCAACAGGTGTTTGTCACACTGATGCATTTACTTTATCAGGTGAAGACCCTGAAGGTATCTTCCCTGCAATTTTAGGCCACGAAGGTGCAGGCGTTGTGTATGCAGTGGGCGAAGGCGTAACCAGTGTTGAAGTAGGCGATCACGTTATTCCTTTATACACTGCTGAATGTGGTGAATGTAAAATGTGTACCTCAGGCAAAACTAACCTGTGTTCAGCAGTGCGCGAAACACAAGGTAAAGGCCTAATGCCAGATGGCACTACACGCTTTTTTAAAGACGGCCAACCAATTTATCACTACATGGGCACGTCTACTTTTTCTGAGTACACCGTACTGCCAGAAATTTCACTTGCAAAAGTAAATAAAGAAGCGTCGCTCGAAGAGATTTGTTTATTAGGCTGTGGTGTAACCACAGGCATGGGCGCGGTAACAAACACTGCAAACGTAAAACCAGGCGATACCGTGGCTATTTTTGGCTTAGGTGGCATTGGTTTATCGGCCATTATTGGTGCAAAAATGGCAGGCGCTGGTCGCATTATTGGTGTTGATATCAATACCAGCAAATTTGACCTTGCAACAAAACTTGGCGCAACCGATTTAATTAATCCAAAAGATTTCGACAAACCAATTCAAGAAGTAATTGTTGATATGACCGATGGCGGCGTTGATTATTCGTTTGAGTGTATTGGTAACGTTGATGTAATGCGCTCAGCACTTGAGTGTTGTCATAAAGGTTGGGGTGAGTCGGTTATTATTGGTGTGGCCGGTGCTGGCCAAGAAATTTCAACCCGACCTTTCCAGCTTGTAACAGGGCGTGTATGGCGTGGTAGCGCATTTGGTGGCGTTAAAGGCCGTTCGCAATTACCTGAAATCGTTGAGCGTTACATGGCAGGCGAATTTGCGCTTAACGACTTTATTACCCATACAATGAGCCTTGAAGAAATTAACGATGCGTTTGATTTAATGCACGAAGGTAAAAGTATTCGTACAGTAATTCACTACTAATACGCTATTGGTAACTTATGGATTAAAAAGCCGTATTACTTAATTGTTTGCGGCTTTTAAGGATTTTTATGTTAGAAAATATCTCAAGTACAAAAGTAGCAGGTGGTTGGCACAAACAATATACCCACACTGCAACCAGTACCCATTGCACAATGCGTTTTGCGGTATTTTTACCCCCAGGCGCAAGCGAAACTAATAAAGTGCCAGTGCTTTATTGGCTATCGGGTTTAACCTGTACAGACGAAAACTTTATGCAAAAAGCCGGCGCATTTAAAAAAGCAGCTGAGCTGGGTATTGCTATTGTAGCGCCTGATACAAGCCCACGTGGTGATAATGTTCCTGATGACGATAACTACGACTTTGGCCAAGGCGCGGGTTTTTACGTAAACGCAACGCAAGCACCGTTCAATACACATTTTAATATGTATGACTATGTAGTTGATGAACTACCTATGCTTATTGAGCAACACTTCCCGGTAACAAGCACTAAAGCTATTAGTGGTCACTCTATGGGCGGCCACGGTGCTTTAATGGTCGCACTTAAAAACCCTAAAGCGTATGTTAGCGCATCGGCCTTTAGCCCTATTGTTAATCCAATTGACTGCCCGTGGGGCGTGAAAGCATTTACGGGTTACTTAGGCACCGACAAAGCGCTTTGGGGTCAATACGATTCGTGCGAGTTGATGAAAAAAGCGCAGCAGGCTGATTTTCTCCCTATGCTTGTAACACAGGGCGATGCCGATGGGTTTTTAGAGGAGCAACTTAAGCCACAAAACTTAGCGGCTGTTGCTAAAAATAAAGGCTATCCGCTTAGTATTGAAATGCAAGCAGGCTATGATCATAGTTACTTTTTTATAAGCAGCTTTATTGACCAACACTTATCATTTCATAGTCAGTTTTTAACTGCGTAACCTCATTAGTGTGTAGATCAGATTTCTCTACTTCTACACACTCTTTCAATACTTTACTAACTTGCCTGCAAACTTGTACCGTATTGTTATTGCCCTCACCTTTTACAAATTTAACTATAGCCATATCAACTTGAGCACCAAGCTTAGTAAAGCTAAAACCCTCTTCGTCTTTTACGACAGGCCCTGCGTTTACTGGGCCAGGTTGAGAACGTGCTGCCCCATCTAAAATAATACCCGCAGCAGTGCATCCAATTAATAGATTTGAAAATAGAATAATTAATAAAATACGCATTATTAACCCTTGCAATAAAATTACCTAAATTATATACAATTTTATAAATAGCATTGTAAAAATATGTAAGCGCTAGTGCTTAAATTCACTTATAAACTCTTTAATAAAACCCACCAGCTGCAAGATAAAAATAACCAAAAAGGGAAGCGCACCAATAATGGCAACACTTCTATTGAGTGGCTCATTATTTTGAACAAGTAATATAAAAGCACATAAGCCTAAAGCAAATGACCAACCATATAAATTTACGGTGTTATTAGTATGCGCATTTTTATTGGAAGAACTTAACTCCTTTATTATTAGTATTGCTGAGTCTGCCGATGTAGCTACAAAAATGAGCAAAAGCAGCAAGCTTGACCAAATTAAAATACTTCCTTGCCACCCTAGTTGTTCAAAAAATACAAATAACCCTTGGGTGTAATCGGCTTTAATAGCCGCTAAAATACCTGCATTATGCGTTTGATCCCACGATATAGCCGACCCCGAAAAAACACTAAACCATATTATGGTTACTAAGGTAGGCACAAACACTACACCTATAATGTATTGCCACACAGGTCTACCTTGGCTTATTTTAGCTAAAAACACACCCACGAATGGCCCCCATGCTAGCCACCAAAAATAGTAATTATAAGTCCAACCATTAGCCCATTCAGGGTTTTTAAGTACGCTTTCTAATTGCCAAGTACCAGTAGTAATGAGCTGAATGTAATCCCAAGTCCCCCCTATCGCTATATCAATAATTGGTTTTATTGGCACATAAAACATTAACCATATAATCATGCCAAAAGCTAAGAGCACATTAAACTTACTCAGCGCTTGCACCCCCTTTTTCAGGCCTAGCTTTGCAGAAACCGTATACAAAACCACAATTAAACTAATTATAATTAAACCCGAAAGCAATACTGACTCAATGCCAAGCTTTAATTCCAACCCTTTACGAAGCAATAATGTTGAGTTTGCAATAGTCCCCACGACGCCAAAAAATATTGCGAATATGGCTATAAGTTTAATACTAAAGCTCAACTTAAATTGCCAACTGCTATTTATAACCCCTTTGGTTACATTAAGAACGGGCGCGGCTATATCGCCAGCCTCACCACTTTTAGTACTAAGCCCTCCTAAAACTAAGCCAAACACCGCATATAGCGCCCATGCATGTGCTCCCCAATTTACAAGTGTAAGCGCCAAGCCACTCGTTTGAGTGTTTTCATATAAACTTTGTTTTAGTACAGGATTAACTGAGTGAAGTGCAGGTTCTGCTACACCCCAAAAAATGAGCCCCGATCCCATTCCTGCCGCAAAAAGCATAGACAGCCAACCAAACAAGCCAAATTCAACACGGGCAGCGTCCCCGCCTACTTTTCGCCTACCAAGCGGGCTTATGGCAATAACAATGACGGCAAGTAGTAAAAAATTGACTAACAAAAAAAACGGCGCCCCTAAAAAGCTTAAGGCGCTATTTATGAGCGGTTGCAAATGATCAGTAAGTAGTTGAGGAGCCAAAAATGCAATAGCACTAAGAGTAAAGCACACTAATAATGCAGTTTTTTCAAGCTTGGTTATATGTAAAGGCAATTAAAATACACTCTATTGAGGCCTGTTGACCTTTCAGGATTAAAATTTGTTCAATCTAGGGGCTTATTTAATCGTGGTGCGAGGTTTGTAACCTAGTAGGCTAAGTAAAAACCGAGTAAAGCTTCCGCGTCCTGCTCACGCCCCTTACCTACATCCATGTAGGCAACAAAGAGTAAATGGCCCCTAGGCAGAACCTGTTTGGCATTTATACG